>JAPPHZ010000031.1 GCA_028820935.1 bacterium
GGGCCACCAGGGCGATGATGATGCCCGTGAAACCGATGCCCTCGGCGATGTCGAGCTGGACACGATGGTGGAGCCCCAGCAACTCCCCGGCGCCGGCAATGCCGGCCAGAGCTCCCGAGATGGCCATGGTGGCGAGGGTCACGGTACCCACCCTGATGCCCTTGTAGCGGGAGGCGACCACGTTGGAGCCGATCCCCCTTATCTCGTATCCCAGGGTGGTGCGCCTGATGAGCCAGTAGACCACCAGCGCGGCGATCAGCGCGATGGCGAACCCCCAGTGAAGGCGGCTGCCGGTGACGAAACGGGGCAGGTAGGTGGTGTCCGCCATCCGTACGGTCTGGTAGTAGAAGGTGTCGGGCGACTGCCAGGGTCCGGCCAGCAGGTAGGAGAGGATGTAAAGGATCACGAAGTTGAGCATGACCGTGGTAAGGATCTCGTTGGTCCCGTACCGAACCAGCAGCCCGCTGGCCACCGATGCCCAGGCGGCGCCCGCGATGGCGGCGAAGATGAACATCAACACGAAGAGCAGCGGTGCCGGTAGCCCTCCCCAAAGGTCGTAGACGAACCAGGTACCCATAACACCGGCGAAGAACTGTCCCTCGCCGCCGATGTTCCAGACCCCGGCCCGGAAGGCGATCGCAGCCGCCAAGCCCGTGAGGATCAGCGGTGTCGCCTGTACCAGGGTCTCCAGGGTGGACTCCCGGGTGCCGAAGGCGCCGTTGTACAGGGCGGCGAACGAATCGGCCGGACTCTTTCCGATGAACAGCACCAGGCCGGCAATGATGGCCACCGCCGCCGCGAGAGCGGCGATCAGTGCGAGGACCTCGTGCCAAGGGCGGACTATGAGCCTCTTCTCGATCCGCCAAGCGCCGGGATGGAACAACATCGACAGCGGATCCCGGCGGCCGCCGCCGTCCGGCGTCTGGAGCTCGGAAGGGGCTTGATCGGTCATGCAGCTGATCCCGCCTCGACGGTATCGGCGCCGGCCATGCTCAGGCCGAGGGACTGGAGGTCGGCCTGCTCCGGGGTGGTCTCCGAGACGATCCGGCCGTCGTAGATCACCGCGATCCGGTCGGAGAGTTGGAAGATCTCGTCCAAGTCCTCGGACATCAACAGCACCGCTGAGCCACGCTCCCGCTCCTCGAGCAACCTGCGCCTGACGTACTCGCTGGCGGAGATGTCCAGCCCGCGGGTGGGCTGGTGAGCCACCAGCAGCCGCGGCTCCCCGGACAGCTCACGGGCCATGATCACCTTTTGCAGATTGCCGCCCGATAGGGTCCGGGTGAGTTGGGACGCAGAGGGAGTCCTGATGTCGAACCCCTCTATCGACTCGGCGGCGAAGCCGTCGATGGCGCCCCGGTTGAGCACCCCACCCCTGGAGAAGGGCCTTGAGCGGTGACGGCCCAACACGAGGTTCTCCTTGACCTTGAAGTCCATCAGGAGTCCCTGTGCGATACGATCGGCCGGCACGCTGGCCATCCCCAGCTGCCCGATCCGGTTGGCGGACATCTCGGCGATGCCCACCCCGCCTATCCGGATGGCGCCGGCGGAGGGCTTCTCGACCCCTACCAGCGCGTCGAAGAGTGCGTTCTGACCGTTGCCGGAGACACCGGCGAGGCCGACCACCTCCCCGGCATGGACGCTGAGGGAGAGACCCTTCAGAGAGCCACGCCCGGTGACGCTGGCGAGATGGATCCCGTCCACTTCGAGGACCACCTCGCCGGGACGCGACCGCTCCTTGTCGAACTGGAACAGCACCTCCCGGCCCACCATCATCTGGGCCAGATCCCGCATCTCGACATCGGCTGTATCTACGGTTCCGACCACCTTGCCGAGACGCAAGACGGTCACGCGGTCGGACAGTTCCATGACCTCTTTGAGCTTGTGGGTGATCAGGATGATGGTCAGGCCCTCGTCCCGCATCCGGCGAAGGATCCGGAAGAGCTCCTGGACCCCTTGGGGGGTGAGAACCGCGGTCGGTTCATCGAGGATCAGGACTTCCACGCCGAAGTAGAGGGTCTTGAATATCTCGACCCATTGCTGCTCCCCTACGGACAACCGGCCCACCTCGGCGTCGGGATCTATCTCCACGTCATAGTTTTGGAAGAACTCGTTGAGCCGGTCCTTTACCTCCGATAGATCGAGCCACTGGTTGGCCGAGGTCCCGATGACCACGTTCTCCACCACCGACATCGGGGGGACCAGTTCGAAGTGCTGGTGCACCATGCCGATACCGGCGGCGATGGCGTCTCTAGGCGTATGCAGCTCGAGCGTCTCGCCCCTGAAGGTGACCGACCCCTCGTCGGGCCGGTAGACCCCGTAGAGAATGTCGGCCAGGGTGGTCTTGCCGGCGCCGTTCTCGCCGAGCAGGCAGTGGATCTCGCCGCGGCGGATGTCGACGCTCACCGCGTCGTTGGCGACCACCCCAGGGAAGCGCTTCGTGACCCGATCCACAGCCAGGATCGTCTCAGTCACCGAATTCGCTCCCCTGAGGTATCGGATTCATCGGGTGATAGGGCCCTACTCGGGCGGATCCGTCTTCAGTTCCACCCTCAGGAGCCCGCCCAGTATGGCCGCTTCGGCCTGGGCAACACCGTCTTGGACCTCAGCCGGAACCAGGTCGCTGATCTCTCCGAGCGACGACCCACCATCGACCATCGAGGTGTAGACGATCCGCTCCATCGGGGCATCGTACGGAACGCCCTCGGTCGTGTAGGCGTACCAGGCGTCAACCAGGTCCATGAAGGCGGTGTCCCAGCGGGCGACCGCGCTGGTCAGCACCACCGGCGACAGCCCGAGCTGATCGGTGAAGTGTCCGAAGCCGAACACACCGTCCGCCTCCTCGATGGCAGCGAAGGGGCCGAAGCGCTCGGCATAGATCATGTCGGAACCGGCCGCGATCTGGGCGGCAGCCGCCTCCTGGGCCGTGGCGGGGTCGAACCAGCTCTCGATGTAGGCCACATCGAACGTGATCTCACCCTTGCCCATCTGCTGGGCCACGAACCTGGCGCCGTCTATGAACGCGTTGAGCGGGCCGTTGACGTTGGGGAACGGGAAAGCCGCCACCCCGCTGACGTGGTTGGTTTGGGTCATGGCCCCGGCGATGATCCCGGCCAGGTAGGCGGGCTCGTGGATGAACACGTCGATCCAGTAACCGTTACCGCCGGTCGGCTCGTTGCCGGATCCGGAGAAGGCGAACAGGATGTCCGGGAAGTCATCCTTGACCGCGGCGACCGCGTCCGAGTAGGTGCTGTGACCGACGATGATCTCGTAATCACCGGTCTGGGCCAGGTCCCGGATCACCCGCTCACCGTCAGCGTAGGGGATCTCCTCGATCTGCTCCAGGGTAATGGTCAACCCGTGGGGCATCTCCTCGGCCACCCGGTGGACCGAGTCTATGAAGGTGGCGTACCAGCCTTCTTCCTTGGTGCCCAGCATGATCATGGCGACGTCCAACTCGGTCGGACCCATCGGCGCTTCTTCGTCGGGCTCCGTCATCTCGGCCTCGGTCGTAGCGGGCGCCGCAGCCGTAGTGGTCGGGGCGGCCGTAGTGGTCGGGGCGGCCGTAGTGGTCGGAGCAGCCGTAGTGGTGGGCGCCGCAGTGGTTGCGGCAGGTTCGTCGTCCCCGCCGCAGGCACCCGCCACCAGAGCCAGGGCGGTCAGCATCGTCACCAGGGTCAAGACCCGGCGGTCCATGAGCTTCCTCATAAGGACTATCCTCCTCTTTTTCGGTCGCTTCTCACCAGGAGTGCGATCTTCTCTCCGCCCGAGGCTCCTCCGGGTTGGCAACTATTGGGCACCCTGGCCCTCGGATCACGAAGCGTGACTCATCGAAGGATAGCGAGCGGCCCGCAGATCATCATGTCGTTTGTTCAGTTGCGGGAGAGAACCGGCTTTCCGAGGATCCGGTACGGAGGCCACCAGCGTTCCATGCCGAGATCGTCGACGATGACGTTGGCCGCGTTGTAGCCGGGACCGAAGTGGATCGAACCGCCCGGATGGCAGGCCGAACCGCACATGTAGAGGCCCTCTATAGGGGTGCGGTAGCCACTGGCTTCGGGGAAGGGCCGGTTGATGCCCCACTGGTCGTTGGTGTAAGCGCCCTGGCGGCATCCCCCGCCGACCATGTTGATGATCCGGTTCTGGATGTCGTCGGGGGTGTAGGCGTAGGTCGCCAGCATGTTGTCCCTGGTGAGGTTGGGCGCGTACTCGGCCCAGCGGGCCCGCATCCTCTCCAGCAGCTCGTCCTTGATGTCGTCGTACGTCTTGGCGCCGTTCTCCAGCTTGTCGGCCGGGGGGCCGAACTGCCAGAACAGCAGGGTGTGGCCGCCCGCGGGCGCGTAGGAAGGGTCGATCACGGTGTGGCAGCAGGCGTCTCCGCCCAGCGCCGAAGGTATCCGACCGTTGCCGATCTCCTCCCAGTGCCGGTCGAGTTCCTCGAGGGTGTTCACCCCGAAGAAGATGGCCAGGCCCTTGTTGGCCTCCTCCGAGTACTTGGTGGAGTAGTCGGGCGCAACCGCCGAGGCGGCGTGGAAACCGAAGAGCGCGGTGTGGTACTCGATCTCCCACTCCCGGCAGCGTTCGACGATGTCGGAAGAGAGGTGCTCCTCCCCCACCATCTGCAGGAAGGTGGCCGGCGGGTCCACGGCCGAGGCCACGAACTTCTCGGCACGGAAAGTCTTCCCTTCGGAGGTGCGGACGCCCACCGCCCGGCCTCCCTCGATGATGATCTTGTCCACATGCTCCCCGGTGAGGATGACACCGCCGTTGGCATGGAAGAACGCGGCCAGGGACTGGGCGATCTGGTGAGTCCCGCCCCTCACGATGCTCAGGCGGGGCGAGGCGGCGTAGCGCATGAAGAAGTCCCCCACCCCGGTGGCGAAGTCGGGCATCCCCCGCACGCAGGCGTTCATGGCGATCCAGGTCTTGAGGCGATCGCTCTCGTAGAGGTAGTCGAGCAACTCGCGGCCGCTCATGTCGCACATCTTCTGGTATTCCGCCCGATCGGCGCCGTCCAGTCCCCGACCACGCTCCGGAGTAGGTCTCGGCGGGGCGTAGAACTCCTCCTCCACCTTGGTGAGGAAGCGGTGGTAGATGTCCTCCATCGTGTCCAGGTCCGCCTTGGGAATGACGTCCTTGAACTGGCGGTAGGTCCGCTGCGGGTCGTCGGTATAGGTCAGGAGCTCGGCGCCGTCCTCGAACAGGTAGGCCCGCTCCACCTCGCCGCGCATCAGCTTGAGTCCGTAGCGATGTAGCTCGAAGTCCTGGTGGGGAGGCCCGTAGGACCAGATGAAGTTAGCATGCAGGTTGTGGTAGTAGCCGGGCTTGGTGACCTCCTCGGTGATGGTCGCACCGCCGTACGCCAGCCTCCGCTCGAGAACAAGTGTGCGCAGGCCCTGGCGCGCCATGTATCCGCCCAGGGTCAGTCCGTTGTAGCCGCCACCGATGATGATGCCGTCAAAGGTCCCGTCCGCCACAACTCCTCCATTCCCCTGGTCGAGTAACTGAATATTGGTGCCATCTATATTGATCTGTCAAACGGCCCGGTCCATGGCCCTTGCCTCGACAGGATGGTTCCCGAAGGAGCGGGGTTGGTCGCGATCAAGGGTCTTGACCGCCACTGCCCGAGCGGATACGTTGACCGCACAGATACGATAAGGCGCTCGGTGGCTGCTTCCGGCTCGCGGGACCATGCCGGACGAGCCAGCACAGAGTGAGGTCCCCCGCTATGACTGTCATGCAAGAGACCACCGTCACGGAGCGAGTGGCTCAGGCGCTGGAGTTCATGGATCAGGCGGAGGCCGAGTTCGCGGTGGGCGACACCCGCCAGGGCGCCGAGAAGCTCTACGGCGCGTCCGTCCAGGCTGTCATGGCCGCGTCCATCCAGCGCGGCTGGGACTACAACTCCCATCGAGCCAACAAGAACGCCGCCCGGCAGTTGGCCAAGGAATATGAGGACCCGTTCCTGTCCACCGGGTTCACCGCCGCTGAGAAGCTCCACATCCATTTCCATCACGGCGGCATGGAGGACTACCAGATCACCACCGATCGGCATGACGTACGGTCCTACGTGGAGCGCATGCTGAAGCTGGTGGATGAGTACGAAGTGAACTGCGCGGTAGAGAGGGGCTGAAAGACCGGATGGGGTTAGCCTGCCACCGTGGTACCCCGTTTCGTAATCAAGCGCACCGACCGGCAGGCGGCCGGTCCAGACGACCTCAAGGAACGTCATGGGTAGGGCCCAACGCCGCAAGCAGGAGAATCGCCTGCGCCGGCTCGAGGAGGTCAAGGCGGCCGAGCAACGGCGCGGCGGGCGGCGCAGAAATGTCGCGATCGGGACGGGCGCTTTGGTGGTCGTCGCGCTGGCGGCTCTGTTCCTGATCCTTCAAGCAGCGCCGGACGGCGAGACATCGGTAGCAGTCGACACGACCGGAGCCACCGTGCTCGACGCGGCCGAAGGCACGGTGGCGGATGTTCGCGCCGAGGATGGACCTTCCGGTGCCGGCGCCGTTCCGGAGGGCTGCCCGGCGCCGGACGGAAGCGACGGGCCAAGGCTCGACTTCGACGGCCCACCACCGATGTGTATTGATCCCGCGGCGGGCTACACCGCGGTGTTCCACACCAGCGAAGGGGAGATGCGTTTCGAGTTGACACCGGCCGACACGCCCCAAACGGTCAACAATTTCGTCACCCTTGCCCGCTGGGGCTATTACGACGGCACCCTTCTATTCCGGACCGACCCGTCGATCGACATCATCCAGGGCGGTTCCCCACACACCAACAGCCCATCCGATCCGGGACCGGGCTACACCATCCCGGATGAGCCGCCGTTCGCGCTGGATCCGGACACCGGCCGGCCCGTCGGTCCGTACAGTTACCAGCCCGGTCAGTTGGTCATGGCTCGATCGGCGGGCTTCGACTCAGGGGGCGCCCAGTTCTTCATAACCACCGGCCCCAACGCCGCCCTGCTCGACAGTCAGGGTGTCTACGTGGTGTTCGGGACCACCGACGCGACCGGGCTGGAGGTGGCGCGCTCGATCATGGATCTCCATGTGGCCACCGGCGATATGGGCGGAGCACCCTCGAGAGACGTGGTGGTCTACTCCGTTGCCATCGAGTGAACCCCGGCGCCGGACGATGCACTCGATGCCGGGGGGACGGTTACCACCGCCTCCCCGGTCGAGAAACTCTCTGTGAAACCCCGGTTACTCGGGTGGAGCGTCGTTGAGGTCCACCACCAGGTCGCCGGACAGTATCTGGTCCCGGGCCTCGAGCACCTTGTCGTGCACGTCTGCGGGCACCAGCGCCTCGTTGAGAGGAGCGATGTCGCCGCCGCCTTGCGGCATGTGGAACATGATCCGCTCCATCGGCGCGTTCATCGGAACGCCGTTGGCCATCTGGTCCCACCAGCCGTCGATCGTCACCTCGATGGCCTGGTCCCACTTGGCCACAGTGCTGGTGAGCACCACGTCGGGCGCAAGGAACTGAACGTCGACGAGGTCGCCCACCCCGTAGACACCCGCCTCCTCGGCAGCCTCGAAGACACCGAAGACGATGGCGTAGAGCACGTCGGCGCCCGCCGCGATCTGGGCCGCGGCGGCCTCCTTGGCGGTGGCGGGATCCCACCAGCTCTCGATGAACGTGACCTCGAAGTCCACATCGGGGTTGACCGACCGCGCACCGGCAAGATACCCGTTGATGGGGGCGTTGACGTTGGGGAACGGGAAGTTGGCGACGACGCCGATCTTGTCGGTCTCGGTCATCATACCCGCCGCGACCCCCGTCAGGTAGGCGGGTTCGTGGATGAAGGTGTCGATCCAGAATGCGTTGCCGCCCAGCGGATCATTGCCGGACCCCGCATAGACGAAGAGGATGTCCGGGTGGTCGTCCATCACTGCTGAGACCGCGTCGCTGTACGTGCTGCTACCCAAGATCATCTCGTAATTGCCGCTGGCGGCCAGATCGCGGAAGATCCGCTCGCTGTCGCCGTACTCGATGTTCTCGAACCATTCGGTCGAGATCTCCAGGCCGTAGGGCGCCTTCTCGGCGAGACGTTCCAGCGAGTGCAGCATCGACTGGTACCACGGGTCGTCGATTGGGCCCGGCGCGATGAAGGCCACCCGCATCACCGATGGCGCCTCCGGCTCGGGCGCGGCGGTTGTAGTAGGTGCAGCAGTGGTCGCGGGTGCCGCCGTCGTCGCAGGCGCCGCCGTCGTGGTCGGCGCGTCGTCCGCTCCACACGCCGCGCCAACGACAGCGAGAACAAGGGTAAGGCTGAATAACGGGGTTCTTAGCAGTCTCATCTTTGGTCCCTCCCTGGTCCGGAAGCGGGTGCGTCCGTGGAGTCCGGCGTCCGGTCGCACCGGCCGCTGTCTTCCGCTCGCGATATCACTCTCAGCAATATCACTCTCGGCAATAATACACTCCAGTCCGAACGCGCGTAGGAGTGAGGCACCAAATGAATGCCGGACGAGACACGGTTTGTGATCTGCTACTCACCAACGGATCGGTGATCACGGTGGATGACGAACGGCGGGTCCTCGAACCGGGAGCGGTGGCAATCCAGGGCGACCGGATTCTCGCCGTCGGCACACCGAGTGATCTCGATCGATACCGCGCCGCGAGGGTGATCGATTGCACCGGCAAGGCGGTCCTCCCCGGTTTCGTCGATACCCATACCCACATGTTCCAGAGCCTCGGGCGAGGCCTGGGCGAGGGGATGCCGCTCTACCCCTGGCTCACCGACTTCATGTGGCCGTACGCACAGGTCATCAGCAGGGAGGAAGCCTGGGCCGGGGTCAGGTTGACCGCGCTAGAGGCCGCCCGGGCCGGCACCACCGCGGTGGTCGACGATCACTACGCCCCCACGGACGTCGAGACGACAGTAGGCGTGGCGCGGACCATCGAGGAGGTAGGTCTGCGCGGCACCGTGACGCGGGGCATCTTCGGGTCACCGGCCGAGGTGACACGGCACTACGACATCCCTGACTACCTCTTCGCGATACCACCGGAAGAGGAACTCGAGATAACCCGGGCCGCCATCGAGGCGACGTCCGGCCGGAAGGTGGGAGTCTGGCCGGCGCCGGACGGGAACTTCATCGAACGGAGCCTCATCCTCGACTCGGTCGCACTGGCGCACGAACTCGACACCCGGTGGCACATCCATTGCTCGGCGCCCGAGACGGACCCTGATGCATACATTTCCTGCTACGGCGAACGGCCCGTCCACTGGATGCAACGCGCCGGCATCCTCGACGAGAGGGCCGCTATCGCCCACGGCGTCTGGTTCGATGACGACGAGGTGGCGTCCCTTGGTGAAGCAGGCGCCGGAGTGGCCCACTGTCCGACATCCAACTGCTACATGGCGGACGGCGCCATCCGCATGAACGACCTCAGATCGGCGGGGGCGGTCGTGTCTCTGGGTACCGACGGATCGGCCTGTGACCATCGCCAGGACATGTTCGAGCAGATGAAACAGGCCATATTCGTGCAGCGATTGCACACCCTCGAGCCCACGTCTCTCCGATCCGAGGATGCGCTGGAACTGGCTACCCGGGAGGGCGCCCGCTACCTGGGCATCGACGCGGGCGTTCTGGCGCCGGGCAAGCTGGCCGACATCGCGGTCGTGGACCTCGAGCGGGTCCACCTCCAACCTCTCAACCGGACGATCTCCACGCTCGTCTACGCCGGCCGCGGTTCCGACGTCGTAATGACGATCGTGGGTGGTGTAGTGATCTACGAGAACGGCGCCTCCACGAAGGTTGACGAGGCCGAGGTGATCGCCGAGGCCCGGGCCCGGTCCGCGGAACTGATCGAACGGGCCGGCATAACGGGCCTCCTCAAGCCATGGAGACTGCATCCGGGTTGAGCGTGACCCGGTCTCGGAGGGAGGCCTTGACGTGATCCTGTTCGACAATTGCCGGTTCCTGATCGCCGAACCGAACCCTGAGGGTGTGATCGAGGACGGTTGGGTACTCGTCGACGGGCCCGTTATCAAGGCCGTCGGTGGGCCCACGGACTCTCCTCGTGCCGAGGTCACGACGCAGGGGGGCGAGGTCATGGACTGCAGCGGCAAGCTCGTCATGCCCGGGCTGATCGACACGCACAACCACCTGGCCAACTACGCCCTCAACCTGCTTCCCGGTATCGATCCATCATCGCTGGAATACGCCGGGATATCCGAGTGCCTGGAGAAGTTCATCTGGCCCGCCTACACCTGGGTATCAGGGGAGAGCACCTATGACCTGACCCTGCTGTCGATGTGCAATGCCATCAAGCACGGCACCACCACCATCACGAGCGCCTTCCCGTTTCCGGACGACACGTATCGAGCAGGGGTCAAGTCGAGGATGCGGCTCATCATCCATCCCCAGACCGTCAGCAACGTCCTCCTCGGCGACGGCCTCGACGATGACGGGTACCTCGCCCAGACCGAAGAAACGATCCGGAACTACCACAACGCCGAAGACGGGAGGATCCAGGTCGCGACCCACCCCCACTGCACCTACTCGTGTACGGAGCGGCTTCTCCTCGGCTGCATGGAACTGGCCGAGCAATACGACGTCGGGTTCGCCACCCACCTGCTCAATTGTCCCGAGGACCGTGAGATGTCGGACGCCCAGTACGCCGCCTGGGGAGGGACGGTCGCCTATCTCCAGGCCAAGGACTTGCTTCAGGAACGGACCCTCTTCTTCCACTGCGACCAGGTGAACCGCCGGGAAGCGGAGGTATTCGCGGAGGCTGGAGTTGCGATCTCGCACAACCCGCAATCAAACGCCACCTACCACGGGTGCGTCGCCGACGTGCCCACGCTGCGGGAGGCCGGCGTCACGCTGGGCATGGGAACGGACATGCCGGCAGGCAACATCTTCGACAACATCTACACGGCCTATCTCGTCAACGCCGTCGTCCCGTTGGACCAGGAGGCGCAGTTCGAACCGTGGGTGCCCATCGAGATGGCCACGATCGGGGGCGCCCAGGCGCTGCGGCTCGGGGACAAGATCGGGACGCTCGAGGCCGGAAAGCGCGCCGACATCATCACGGTGGACCTGCAACGGAACACGACCCTCTACCCCCTCAACGCGGGGAATCTCCTCTACTGGATCGTCACCAAGTGCGCGGGCACGCTCGCCGCGGACACCATGGTCGATGGCACGTTCCTGATGCGGGACGGGGAGTTCACCTTCCTTGACGAGGAGGCCATCATCGCCCGCTCCGATCAGTGGATGATCCGGTTCGAGTCCTGGTACCGGAGCCGCAAGGCCTCCGGACAACCGGTGACCGTGAGGAAGTACCCCGACTACGAGAACCGCTGACCGGTCGCTTGGTGGCGCCGGCCACCAGCCTGCCTTAGTGGAAGCCGGAGCCTCCGTTGACCCAGATGTTCTGACCGGTCACGAAGTCGGACCAGGGGCTCACCAGGTAGAGGAGGGTGCCGACCATGTCGTCGGGCACCTGGGATCGCTTGAAGGCGCGGCGACCGATGATGAGGCCATCAACGTGCGGCTGCTTAGCGGCGTAGTCGGCATCGTGGGGGATGTAGTCGGGCGTCAGGGTGTTGACGGAGATCCCGTCGTCGCCCAGTTCCCGAGCCAGGGATCTGGTCAGACCCCAGATGGCCGCCTTCGACGCGACGTAGTGAAGGAACCCGGGGGTACCGTCGTTGACCGTCATCGAGGCGATGTTGACGATCTTCCCGCTCCCCTGTGCCCTCATCGTGGGCGCAACCGCCCGGGCACAGAGCCAGGGCCCCTTGACGTTCACCTCGAAGCAGCGATCCCACTCCTCGGGCGAGATCTCCTCCATCGGGCCTTGGGTGAGCGTCAGGTAGAAGGCGGCGTTGTTCACCAGCGCGTCGATCTTCCCGAAGGCGTCCACGGTGGCGGCCGCCATCGCCTCGGTCGAGGCGACGTCGCTCACGTCGACCTGTACCGAGATGGCTCGGGCGCCCATCTCCTCGGCCTCAGCCACCATCTCCGAGCCGTCGGCGAGATCCGCCACTACCAGAGATGCGCCTTCCGCGGCCAGACCTCGGCAGTAGGCGCTCCCTATTCCGCCGGCGCCGCCGGTCACTATTACGACTTGGCCGTCGAGCGTGCCCATGAGCCCTCCATTCCTTTCGTGCGGCTAGGCGCTCCGCCGGCGTCCTCTCCCCTCCCGGCTACTCGTTCATGAAGTCGGCTGCCAACTCGAACAGCCATGAGCGGTAGGCGAGGGTGACGTCGTCGGCCACCTTGATGTACATCTCGGCGCTGAGCAGGTCAGGCAAATGCTCGGGCCACTGGGACTCGACCACGGGCTGATCCTGATCCAGCACCATCAGTTCGAAATCGATGAGGAAGGCCAGGTCCTCATCGGTCTGCGCGAAATCCGAGCCGATGTGCCAGAAGTTGCGGCAGGTGGCCGGCCCGGTGGGCGCCGAAACCATGTAGAGCCCGTAGCGCTTGCCGTTGGGGAAGATCCGTAGGAGATAGATCGTGCCCGGCAGGCTCAGGTAGTAGCGGTTGAGCACCGTGACGATGTCGTCGGATATCCCGAGGATCCCCTTCATAGTGTCGTCGTTGGGTTCCACCACGTAGCGGTCGAAGCGGAGCATCTGACCTTCCCGCCAGACCTCGTGGTCCTCCACCTCGGCCTTGTCCCTGGTTCCAAGAATGTTCTCGTGGACGAACGGGAAGTGCGAGAAGTCGACGAAGTTCTCGAGACGGCGTGGCGCGCTGGTCTTCCAGTCGTAGTAGGCGGGTGACTGCCAGTGCATGTCGGGGTCGTCCCACTCGGCCAGGCCGGGAGGATCGCCCCATGGCTCATCGACCAGCGAGACCCAGATCAGCCCCGCGCCCTCCCGGCACAAGTAACGCTCCAGATTGACCTTCAGTATTCCGTTGAGCTCCGGACGGGAGGGGATGTTGACCAGGTTGCCCTCCATGTCGTAGGACCAACCGTGGTAGGGGCAGTTGATGCAGCCGTTCTCGATCCAGCCGAGCGAGGGCGCCGCTCCCTTGTGCCTGCAGACGTCCATGAACGCTCGGACCGTCCCCTCATGGCGGACTAGGAGGATGCGTTCGCCGAGGAGTTGGCCCTGCAACATCTCGCCCTCGACCACATCGCCGCTGTAGGCGACCGGATGCCAGAAGTGCCACATGGCGCGGTACCACTTGGAGTCGCGCTCGGGTACGAACGGATCGGCTAGGTCCTGCATGCTCGGCTTGGCCATTCTCACCTGCCTTCCGGTCCGGATCCTGGGTACACGTTCAGAGGAAGAAGGCGCCGCCGTTGACCAGCAGGCTCTGGCCGGTGACGAAATCGGACGCCGGGGAGCTGAGGTAGATGATCGTTCCCACCATGTCGTCAGCCTCCTGGGTGCGCCGGATGGCCCGGCCCGACACCACGAACGGGTCGCTGGTGGCGTCGGTAGGACGGAGATCCGGATTGGGGATCAGATCCGGCGAAACCGTGTTGACCGTGATGCCCTCGGGACCCAGTTCGTTGGCCAGACACCTGGTGAGGCCCAGCAAGGCCGACTTGCTGGCCACGTAGTGGGGGAAGCCGAGCGTCCCCTTGTAACAGGTATTGGAAGCGATGTTGATGATCTTGCCCGAGCCTTGGGCCGCCATGTGCGGGTATACCGCCTTGGTACACAGCCAGACCCCCCGGACGTTGACCTCGAAGGTGCGATCCCACTCGGCCACGGTCAGGTCCGTGAAGGGCCCCCTGGTGGTCTCCGAGAACATGGCGGCATTGTTGATGAGCACGTCGATCCGCCCGAACCTGTCCATGGCCGCTTCCGCCATGGCCGCCGTGGATGCCTCGTCGCTCACGTCGGTGGTGACGGACAGGGCCTCGGAGCCGGAGTCGGCCAGTTCCTCCACCACCGGCGAGCCGTCCAACAGGTCGGCGATCACGACCCTGGCTCCCTCAGCGGCCACGCCGAGGGCATAGGCGCGGCCGATTCCACGAGCCCCGCCGGTGATTATGACCACCTTGCCGTCTAGCACTCCCATACGGACCACCTTCTCGATGCCGGTCTATGGTCCAACACTAGCCGAATTGATATTGGTGGTGGTAATAATCTGGCGGGGGTTCGGGCCGCGTGGCTTGCCATGGCCCACGGATTGCAATAGATATGATCAAACTCACGGAGCGAGCAACCGAACCCGTCAGCCACACGTTGAGGAGGAGACACATGGAGACGCCGAGCGTCCGGCATGGATACACGACCGGTTCCCAAGGCAACCGCCTGCACTACCTGGACTACGGAGGCGAGGGGACGACCCTGATATGCATGCACGGAGTGATCGGCAACGCCTGGAACTGGAAGGCCGTAGCGGCCGGTATCGGTGACCGGCGGCGGGTGGTGGCCCTCGACTTCCGCGGCTACGGCGAGAGCCAGTGGTCGGCGGACCATAGCTACACGACCTCCGACCATGTGGCGGACCTGGGAGCCCTGATCGAAGCTCTTGGTGAGGAGAGCGTTGACCTGATGGGTTCCTCCTGGGGCGCCCTGGTGGCCATCCAGTACGCGGCGGAGAACCCCGACCGGGTCGGAAGCATCGTGGTGGTGGACGTGGAGGCCTCATTCGCCCAGAGCGAGACCGACCTCTTCCCCCGACCCACCAGCCAAGCCGACCATGGCGAGGTGCGCACGGGGCTCGGATTCGCCTTCCCCAACGCCCCCGAGGAGATGCTGGAGCTGACCGCGCTGACCAGCTTCGGACCGGTCGACGGCGGGCGGCTGGCACCCAAGCACGACCCCTACTTCTTCGAACGCTGGCCCTTCCGCTCCGACGACCACTGGGAACGGCTGGATGGCATGGCGACCCCGGCCCTACTGGTTCATGCCGCCGACAGCTTCGTGAACCACGATGTCATGGCCGACATGGCCAGCCGCATGACCAACGCAACCCTGGTCCAGGTCGAGAACAGCACCCACGTCGTGCCGGTCGACAACCCCGACGGCCTGCTGGAGGTCCTCCTGCCCTTCCTGTAGTCGTTGTCCGAGATGCTCGCCGGCACTCTGATACCAGGGGCCCTACCGCCTAACGGAGCGGCTCCGGCGGCCTACCGTGAACTCTCTGGTAGTTCTACCGGGAAGTCCACTGGTGACTTCCCGTGACTTCCCCGTGACTCCCGATTGTTCGCCAACACATGCTGGGAGGAGTGCGGCCGCTCAGTCGGCCCCCTCACGATCCGGAGGCTCCTCCGAGGGGTGGTCTTCGCTATCGGTTGGACTGGGGGATCTCATGAGCGGTGAGGAAATGTACATTGCCTTGCCTGGGCTATAGATCTTGGCTGGACGCCCTCCTCTGGCACGAGGACCTGTTTGGGCGCCGGTGGAGCGGAGAAAGTCGGGGCTGGTCGTGACCTTGCGGTGGAAGTTGGCCGGGTCGATGCGGGCGTTCCACACCACCTCGTAGACCCGCCGCAACTGGCTGATAGTGAACTCGGGTGGGCAGAATTGCGCGGCGAGGGTGGTGTATTCGAGCTTCGAGCGCACCCTTTCCACCGCCTCCTTGATGATCGTGCCGTGGTCGAAAGCCAACTTGAGGGCATCGGCTTCGACCATCACGACGGAGAAGAGGCTGGCGTCGGCCGCGTCTCCACCTCCCCGCGGCTCGGGAAGATTGGCGAGGATGGCCCAGTAGGCGACTGTGACCACCCGCATCCGCGGGTCGCGGTCAGGCGTTCCGTACGTGCCTAGTTGCTCGAGATGGCGCGGCTGGGCTCTAACCCCTGTTTCCTCGTGGAGTTCGCGCAGTGCGGCCTCCTCTAGACCCTCGTTGGGACGCACGAAGCCGCCCGGCAGCGCCCAACGCCCCTTGCCTGGGTTTTGCCCGCGCCGGATCAGGAGGATCTGAAGTTCGTTGCCGACGATGGTGAAGGTGACCACGTCCACGGTGACGGCGACCGGTGGGAACGCCCGCGGGTCGTACCCGTCGGGAGGCTTCGTGTCACACCCCATCGTTACGATGATATCAAGTTTGTGTTGACAGGACAAGAACCCGGAGCTAGGGTTATTGTCAAAACGGAATAACTCGGTGAGTCTCGGTGTCTTACCTAGATGCAGAACGCCCGGGCAGCCCAGACCGAAGGAGAAATATATTGACTGACGCGACCGTTACCGAGCCGACCAAGCTCTGGTTCCTTCTCGACCGTTCGGGATCGATGGGCGCTGTAGCCCAGGATGTGATCGGAGGGTTCAACACGTTCATCGCCGACCAGGCCCGGGCACCCGGAACCGCGCATCTCACCCTCGTACAGTTCGACAGCCAGGCGCCGTTCGAGATCATCCACGATGCGGTGCGGGTCGAGGACGTACCGGAGCTCACCACCGAGATCTACCGGCCGCGAGGGATGACCCCCCTGCTGGACGCGATCGGTGACCTCATCGAGCACGCCGACCGGCGCATCGATGCCAGATCCCGGGACGATCGACCCGCGGAGGACCAGTTGGTGGTGATCTTCAGCGACGGCTTGGAGAACGCCTCCAGCCGGTACACCCGGGCGCGGGTGGCGGAGCTGGTCAGCCGCAGGCAGGAAGACCGTTGGGAGTTCGTGTTCATGGGCGCCAACCAGGACAGCTACCTGGAAGCGGGCCGCATCGGAGTCTCCCGGGAGAGCACCTCCAACTATGCCGCCACCGCGGTGGGTACCTCAGCGGCGTTCCAGTCGATCTCGCGAGCCACCCGAGAGTTTCGGGGAAAGACCAGGGTCGAACGGACGAGAGACTCCGGGACCTTCTTCGGCGGCACCCGCGAGGCGGAGGACGTGATGAGGCCCGGGGGCGGGCCCGCGAGGGGCCCTAGGCGGCGCCGGGGCATCCCGAACCTGGAACGGGCGGCGGTTGGCCGGCCCATCACCCGGCTGGGGATATCCCTGTTCCCCGTCTACTTGCCTGGGAACGACCTGCCCGAGATCGCCACGGGACCGGACGCAGGTCTGGTCATCGAGGAGCTACGCGCTTCGAGGGTGCCATCGCTCGAAGTGACGAATCCGACAACCCACCCCGTACTGATCCCGGAGGGGGAACAGTTGATCGGCGGCCTCCAGGACCGGGTGCTCAACACGAGCGTCCTGGTGGCTCCGTCCACCCACCTCGACATACCCGTGTCGTGCCTCGAGCAGGGCAGGTGGGGCGATCGTCGTGATTTCGGCCACGGACGGGCATTCGCACCAAGACGGACGCGGCGGGCGAAGAACGCGTCGGTTGCCGACTCGGTCCGCCGGGAAGGATCTCGGCGGAGCGACCAGGCCGCTGTCTGGAACGTTATCGACCAGGAACTGGCCCATCTTGGGGTCGACTCCGGTACCCGGGCCGTCCGGGACGCCGAGCAGTTCCTCCGCCGCGACCGGCAACGTGCTCACGTGATCCGGCGCCTCGCCAGGCGAGGGCCGCTGCCGGGCCAGTGCGGCGTGGTGGTCGCCCACGGGAGGCGCGTGGTGGCGATCGAAGTGTTCGGCAACCGCGACCTGCTCCTCCCCCACTGGGAAGGTTTGGTCCGATCCCACCTGCTGGAACGACCGACCGCCAACGGACATCCCTCGGCAACCCTGGCCCTTCACAGGATCGGACGCTTCGCCGGAGCGGCGGCAGTGGCGAACCGAGGCGTCGGCCTCGGCACAGAGCTGCACGTGAACGACCGGAGGACGGTGGGCCAGGCCCTCATCCACCAAGGCGCCGTGGTCCACGCGTCCGCGTTCATGATCGGCTGAAGGCCAGTGGCCCTTGCTTAGAACGAGGGTGGGGACGAGACCACCAGGAAACGGCAGCCGGCCTGACCGGCTGCCGTGATCGTGTGCGGGATCGTGGCCGGATAGGTGTACACATCGCCTCGGGTCAACTCGACCGGCGCCGAGCCCTGCAGCTCCACCCGCAGGCAACCCTCCAGCACGTAGATGACCTCCTCACCCTCGTGGCCGGTGTTGACCGTGCCGACGCCGGGGTCGAACTCCACCTCGTTCGGCTCCATGAGGTGGGAGCCTCCCCGGGTCAGGAACCGCACCGAGGCACCTTCCACGAGTTGGTAGGTCTCACCTTCGCCATGACGGACCAGGCTGGTATCCAACCGCTCCTGAGGCTGGAGAAGGCTGTGAGCTGTGGTATCCAGAGCCTGGGCAACGTAGTGAAGAGCCATCAGGCTGGGCATGGCCTTCCCGTTCTCCAGCTGGCTGAGAAACGGTTGGGACAAACCACAGCGGGAGGCCAGTTGCTGCAGCGTCAGCCCCTGTGCCTTGCGAAGTCTCCTAAGCGCAGCACCCAAGGAGGCGGCCACAGCGTCCCCGTCGACCGGTCGAGCATCATTGCCGGCCTCCGCTGCAGTGGTCATGGCCCGATGCTACCGCCCCACCCGGCGGCCCCGTGCCCTCGTTAGTGTGTATGCATCTTCATCCTCGGGAGGGACCCGCCTACATGGTCATGAACCCAAGCGAAGAAGCCCTACGCTCCGGAGAGGACAGCAAGGCACGGCAATTGAAGTCGGTACGTTCGAAGGTCGCCAAGGCTCCACAAGGGGCGGCACTAGTGGTGGGCAAAGCTAGCCGCGTCGCCTATCGGTACACCAACGCGACGGTTCGAGATGTCAAAAAGGCAGACATGCGGTTTCATGCCAAGCCCGCTGAGTTGGCACAAGCGATTACGGCTTCCGCGCAAGCGACGATCAGTGATGTCGCCGGGACCGCAGCGGCCCAGATCGGAAGGGCCACCACCACTGCTGCCGGCAAGACCACCGAACTCATCCAAACCACGGCTACCGAAGTCGGAGAAGCCGGCACTGCGGCGGCCGGCAAGGCCCGGGCACTAGCGGGAACGACGGCTTCAGACGTCGGTAACGCAATGGGCGTGGCCGCTGCCGGTGTTCTAGAGCACGGCCGGGTCTTCCGGAAGAAGTGCCAGGAGTCCTTCGAGCCACTCAAGACCGGTGCGAGGAAAGGCGGAGATAACACGGACGAGTGGGCACAGGCAGCCGCGGCGGGAGCCTGGGGAGCTCTTGTGAGCCTTCAGGCAGCGGTTCCAACCTTCAACGACCTCTCTCCATTGCTCAAGACAAAGCTCGCGTTGGCGGGCATGCACGGTGCCTGGAGACCGGTCCATCTCGCGAGTTCCTTCTACGAGTCGAGCATTCCGTTCCCCATCAGGAATCTTGGAGAGGACGCGGTGCTCGCCTTCATCGACGGGAAGCATGCCAGTCATATTAAAGCGGTTAGCAATATGCCTGGACGGATGATGGATAATGCCAACATTGTTTGGGAGGCTGCCCGTGACAATTTGGCCCGCGGCAATGCCGACATGACCCCCCTCGAATTGGCAAAGGCCAACACGCTGAACGCCCTCCATGCCACTGGGATCGTCGCAGCCGAGGCGCTCCAGACCGCGGCGGTCGCCGGATGCATCGGGATGGCCCTCGAAGGAGTGGTCAGCGTGACCGAGAACCTTATTTACGTCTACAAGGACGAGATGACGTACCGACAGGCAGGTCGAAGGGTTCTGAAAGACATGCTGACCAAGGGTAAGGGGGCTGCCATCGGCGGGGCTGGCATGACGGTCGTCGTGGCCCTGGGCGGCGGCCCCGCTCTTGCCACGGCCGCTCCGGTTCTCGTTACGGTTGGAGGGATCGTGTACGTTGTAACCGCTTACAGCCGGATCAAGACGGCGGCGGACTCGGCCATAGCGCAACCGGATGATCTCCCTCTGGATCTTTCGCCTCCCGGTATGCGCACCGGCTTATCCTCAGCCGGGTAACGTGCGATAGTCGGGTGGTTGCCCGTTTGCCAGTGAGGAGGTCTTGATGCCGCTCGCTCACATTCACTTCATGTATGACCTCGTAGAGGGTGACCTTCAGGAGGCGAAACGCAAGCTCGCGGACGAGGTGGCGGACAGCATTGCCCGCAACGTGGTTCACCATCACCAGGGCTCGCCCAAGGACCTGGTAACCGTGGTTTTCCATGACATCGGCGCCGACGACTGGGCTGCCGGCGGCACCCTCTTCAACGACCGGAACCCCTGACCTTCGCCCAGGTTGCACCAGCCCTTCCCGCATCGTAGGATGCCTATTCGGTACGCCCGGCTGCTGCGGTAGCGGGCGGAAGAACCCGATCAGCATAACCCTCTCAACGGGTCGGCCCGTGTGCAGGCGCGTTGTTCGTATGTAGCTATCAGCCATCTCCGGGGAGCCCATGCGCGTAGCGGTGGACATAGGCGGTACCTTTACCGACGCTGTGGTCATCGACGACGATGGCAACACTCGTACAGCCAAGGCACTCACCACCCCGAGCCAGCTTTACGACGGTGTTCTCTCAGCACTCGACCAGCTCGGCATCGATTGGACCCAACTCGACTCGATTACCAACGGCACCACCGCCGGGCTGAACGCCTTCCTCGAGCGCCGCGGCGCCCGGGTCGCCCTTCTCACCACCCGCGGGTTCCGGGATGTCTACGAGCTGGGCCGAGCCAACCGGCCGGACATGTACAACGTCCGCTACCGACCCCCTACCCCGCTGGTGCCTCGCCGGTCCATCTACGAGGTGGACGAGAGGATGGCACCGGACGGATCGGTGGTCCTGGCCTTGCAGGAGGAGGCGATCCGCGAGATGGCGCCCCGGCTGGCCGATGACTATGACGCAGTGGCCATCTGTTTCCTCCACTCCTACGCCAACCCCGCCCACGAGCACCGGGTAGCCGAGTTGCTCCGCTCGGTGGACCGCTCGCTCTCGGTCGTGTGCTCCTCCGACGTGGCCCCCGAGTGGCGCGAGTACGAACGGACCAGCACCACGGCCATCGCCGCCTACGTGGCACCCATCGTGGGTAGCTATCTCGAGGAACTGGAGATACGCACCGCCGAGCGGGGCATGCGGGGATCGTTGCGGGTGATGCAGTCCAACGGGGGCGTCATGTCCGCCGGGTCTGCCCGACGCAAGCCTATCCAGACCCTGTTCTCCGGACCCGTCGGGGGCACCATGGCCTGCCTCTCGGTGGCGGACGACCTGATCGAGGAAGCGGCTGCGAGCCGGCTGATATGCGTGGACATGGGCGGGACGTCCTTCGACATGAGCCTGGTGGTGGATGGACGGGCTGACGTCGAACTCGAATCGGAGCTCCAACGGCACCCGGTGCTGGCGCCCACCGTCGCGATCCACACCATCGGCGCCGGTGGGGGAAGTGTCGGCCACACCGCGGGCGGTGGGCTCCGCGTGGGCCCGCGTTCGGCCGGAGCCGTCCCCGGACCCGCCTGTTACGGATCGGGAGGAACGGAACCGACCATCACCGATGCCAATCTCCACCTTGGACGGCTACCGAGTAGCACCCGCCTGGCCGGTGGTATGGCTCTCGACAGGGCAGCCGCCGAACAATCCCTGACGGCGGTGGCGGAGTCCCTGGGGATGGATGAGTTGGAGCTGGCCGCCGGCATGGTCGCGGTGGCCGACTCGACCATGGCCAACGCCATCCGCGAGATCACGGTGATGCGTGGGATCGATCCCCGCGACTTCATCCTGGTGGCTTTCGGAGGAGCCGGCCCGCTCCATGCCACGTCGCTGGCGGACGAGCTCGACCTCGATACGGTGGTGGTACCGGTCAATCCCGGCGTCCTCTCCGCCTATGGAATGCTCCAGACCGACACCCGCCACGACGCCGTCCAGAGTTTCTATGTGCGGGCGGCCGACCTCTCGGATGAAGCCCTCGAGGCCGCCCTGTCGGATCTGGAGGAGCGGGCCCGGATGATGGTGAAGGAAGACGGCTTCGACGACCAGGCGATCACGCTGGAGCCGTCCGCCGATCTGCGCTACTCGGGCCAGGAGTACACGGTCACACTCCCGCTCGATACGAGCCAGGGCATGGCGACCTTGATCGAAGGCATACCGGACCAGTTCGCCGAGGCCCACAACGTCCGCTACGGGCACAGCAATCCCGGGGAGGCGGTGGAGTTCGTCAACCTCCGGATGGCCGCCTTCGGTGGCATGACCCGCCCTCGCCCCCAAGCCCTCCCGACCGGCGATGTGCCGTCTCCGACCGGCATGGAACGAACCTGGTTCGGAGACTCCTGGTTCGAGACGCCGGTCTACCAGCGCTCGGAGCTACCCAGGGCCGCTGAACTAGCCGGACCGGTGATCGTCCTGGAGGACGCCTGCACCACCCTCGTGCCGCCGAACTGGACCGCCACCGTATCGGGCCACGGGCACCTCGTCCTGAATCGGTCGTGAGGTGATCATGCCAATGCAGTTCAATCTACGATGAAGTCACACCCCGACCCCGTCCGAAGCGGAACCGGGTATCCGCACACGAGCAGTCCAGTCTTGGAGGTACGGAAGCCATGAGAATCCAGGTCATCAACCCGATGGGGGTTGACGTGTACAACCCGATGGTCGAAGAGGCCATCGCAAGAGCCACTGCGCCCGACACGAAGGTCGAGGTCCGTTCGCTGATGGGCACCGGGGTCCCGGCCACCGCCTTCCTTCCGGCCCACTCGCTCATGATGAACCAGTTGCTCACCCAGGTCGAGACGGCGGAGCGGGACGGGTTCGACGCGGTCGTGATCGCCTGCGCCGCCGACCCTGGCGTGGAGGACGCCAAGGACCTGGTCGACATCCCGGTGACGGGACCGATGGAGGCGGCAGTGGCGACCGGTCGCGCCTTCGGCCATCTGGCGGTCGTCTGCCCCCGCATCGAGAGCGGCGAGGGTGAGAACCTTCCCCAGAACGCCAACTGGGTACGCCGGCTGATCCATCGGTACGGCGCCGAGTCCATCTTCGCCGGGGTGATCTCAGCACCCAGCGGCCATCCCCCCGCAGACGAGGTGAACCGGCTGCTGGCCGAGGATCCGCCGGGGCTGCGAGCCGCGGTCCGGGCCGAGATGGAAGTCTCGGCCACTACTACCGCGCTGGAAGCGGCGGAGCGGGCCTACCACGACCTCGACGCGGAAGTTATCTTCTTTGCCTGCACCCTGTGGTCGGGCCTGCTGGGCCCCATCCGCGAACAGGTCCCGGTGCGGGTGCTCGATCCGCTCATCACTCCCGTTCTCTACGCGGAGATGCTGGCCAGGACCGGGAGTAACTGACAAGCAAGACAACCGGCCGCTTCTCGAGCCCCGAGCGTCGTTAATTCGCCGAACGGTTGGAGCGGTCGAGTAACAAACCCAACTAGGGAGGAAAACAAATGAACAGAACGAGATCGGCTGTCCGGCTCCGCCTGATTGCCGTCTTCGCCGCGCTGGCGCTGGTAGTAGCGGCCTGCGGCTCGGACGATGCCGAGCCGGAGAGCGCGCCTGCCACCACAGCCGCACAGGCCACTACGGCCACGACGGCGGCAGCCATGACCGAAGAGGCGCCGGCCGAAGAAACGATGGAAGAGACCGCCGAGGAGGCGCCGGCCGAAGAAACGATGATGGAGGAGCGGGTGCTCACCATCGGAGTTCCCGGCGACATCGAGACTCTCGACCCGTGTTGCGCCAACTTCATCAGGGCCCACGAGGCGCTGCTGATGGTCTACGACGTTCCGGTGATCCACCCCATCGTGGAGCAGAACGGCGCCATGCTCGGAGATGCGGACAACTTGCTGCCCCGCTACTTCGAGTCGTGGGTCGAGCATGACGACGGCCTTACCTTCACCATCAAGGTGCGGCAAGGCATGACGTTCGACGACGGCACTCCGATCACCGCCGAGACCGTTCGGTTCATGATCGACCGCAACCTCAACACCCCCGGCGGTGGCGCGTGGTTGCTCACCAACATCGCCTTCGTGACCAAGCCGCCGACCGTGATCGACGAGTACACCTTGGAGCTGGTGTCGGACCGGCGCAGCCCGATGG
This sequence comes from bacterium, assembly GCA_028820935.1. NCBI lineage: Bacteria > bacterium. The sequence continues at coordinate 23,796 of JAPPHZ010000031.1, forward strand.
TGATGCAGTCCTTCTACATGTCCAGTTCGGCAGCGGTCGATCCCGCCGTGGTGGCCGCCAACGCCACCGATGATGACCCCTGGGCGACCGAGTACATGGCGCGCAACGCCGACAACCCCAGCGGTCCTTACCGCCTGGTCAGCCGGACGCCCGACGAAGAGGTCGTGTTCGAGGCCAGGGACAACTATTGGGGTGGCCGTCCCGCCTACGACAAGATCGTTTGGAAGATCATCCCGTCACCCGCCGAGCGCGTCCAGCTGCTCAGGGCCGGAGTGATCGACCTAGCGGTCGGTCTCGGGACCGAGGAGTTCAACGCACTGGACGGATCCGAGGGCGTGAAGGTCGTCCGGGCGCCTTCCAAGAACATGGCCTACGTGGGCATGAACAACTCGATCGCCCCGTTCGACGACGTGGCGGTCCGCCAGGCAGTCTCCTACGGCGTCGACTATGACGACATCCTTGAGAACGTCTACAAGGGCGACGCCCGCCGCCTCCACGGGGCCATCCCCAACGGCTCGGCGGTCTCGCTGGGCGCCGAGGTCGGATACTTCCAGGACACCGCCAAGGCGCAGGAGCTTCTCGCCTCCAGCAGCTACGACGGAGGCACGGTGACCCTGTCGATCGACTCCGCCAAGGCGGAGCACCAGCTGATCGCGGTCCGCGTCCAGTCGGCGCTGCGCGAGATCGGCATGGACGTCGAGATCGAGACCCTCCAGTCCCCCGTGTTCGCGGAGCGTAAGGTGGGCAAGCAGCTCCAGATGTTCGTGGACGAGTTGCTGGCCTGGATCGACGACCCGAACTACCAGCTGTCCCTGACCCTGGAGTCGGGAGTGTTCGGCAACTACGCCGATTACTCGAACGCCCGGGTCGACGAGATCATCACGGACGGCTGGGCGGAGCAAGACCCCGCCGCCCGTAGAGCGATCTTCGAGGAAGCCCAGAGGCTCATCTCCGAGGATGCTCCGTGGGTCTTCCTGGCGCAGCCGGACTTCAAGTTCGCCATGCGTGAGGATGTGGACGGGTTCGTGCTGTATCCGAACGCCATACCTCGCTTCGCCGACCTTTACCCGGCAGGCTGATCGAGGATCAGTAAGTGGTCTGTCTGTGGAGTGGCGGTGTGGTATGGCGTCGGCAGCGGTGTTCCTCGCAAGGCCCGCTGACGAAGGCGTACCCGCAGCGGTACGTTGAGGAAGCGGAACGCAGCGACGGGACACCGATGGCAGCCAGAGCACGCCAGGCTGTTTCGCAGACAGACCACTAGGAGGGTGCGCGGATACCCATCCGCGCACCCTCTGAGGACCAGAAAGAGGAACCAACCGAGGAGGGTGCTGAAAAAGATGGGGACGGCTTGGCCCGCGATGCGTCTAGCTGGGGTTTTGCATCCGGCTATAGGGCCAGCTGGACATTTTTCAGTACTCTCCTAGGAGAGGGTATGCACCTCGCCGTTTACGTGCTCCGCCGGCTGGCTTACATGCTGGTGGCGCTATTCGGCGTGTCGCTGGTCGCCTTCGTGGTTACCAGGTTGCTACCTGGTAACCCCGCTTACATGATCGTGGGGGTCATGGCCGACGAATCCACGGTGATAGCGGTCACCGAGCGGCTCGGCCTCAACCTCCCGATTCACGAGCAGTACTTCCGCTACATCCAGCAGCTGGCGTCCGGCGACCTGGGCGACAGCTGGCGGACCCGCAATCCGGTCACCACCGACATCGGGGCCCGCTGGCCGGCCACCATCGAGCTCGGCAGCGCGGCGCTGATCCTTGCTCTGGCGTGGTCGATTCCCTTGGGGATCGTTTCGGCGTTGCGGAGGCGTTCCTTCTCCGATCGCCTGGCCAACGCATTGTCGGGCTTCGGAGTGTCTATACCCGAGTTCTTCCTCGGCATGATCCTCCTGCTGGTGTTCTTCGCAACGCTGGAATGGGCGCCCCCCGCGCTCGGACGGACGCTGGGGGACGTCCCGCCCCACACAACCGGTTTCTACACGGTCGACGCCATCCTGGCCGGTGACTGGGAGGCGTTCAAAGCAGCCGCAGTACAGATGATCCTGCCCGCGGTGACGCTGGCGGTGACGGTGGGAGCGCCCATGGTCAGGGTCACCCGCGGGTTCATGCGCGAGACGATGGCCTCCCATCACATCCGATCCGCCCGAGCGCTGGGCGTGCCGGAACGATCGATCGTGCTCCGCCACGCGCTCCCCAACGTGCTGCTTCCCGTCTCCACGATGGGGGCGATCATGTACGGCTACCTGCTGGGCGGGACGGTGCTCGTTGAATTCGTGTTCGCCCGACCGGGCATCGGCAAGTACGCCATCGACTCCATCAGCGAGTCCGACTTCGCCCCGGTGCTGGCTGCCGTACTACTGAGCGCTCTCTCTTACCTGCTGGTGTACCTGATCATGGACATCCTGCACTTCGTGATCGACCCGAGGACCAGGACATGACCGCCCGGGCACTGCCGGACCGCAGGACGCCCGCGGAGCGCGGCCGGATTGGAGGGTTGGTCCGCAAGGTGCTCCGGACGCCGGCCTACCTGGCCATGGCGATCATCGTGCTGGTCGCGCTCGTCGGACCTTTCCTCGTCAGGGACCCGCTGGGTTTCCATGGCGGCACGCTGACCGCCCCTTCGGCCGAGTTCTGGTTCGGGACCGACCAGTTCGGCAGGGATATCTTCGCCCGGGTGGTTCACGCCGCCCGCCTCGACCTCTGGGTGGGCCTGATCGCGGCTGCGCTAGCAGTCGTCGTCGGGATGCCCCTGGGCGCCCTGGGCGCCTACCGGGGAGGTGCCTTCGACGCACTGCTGCTGCGAGTCTCGGAGTCGTTCCAGGCCTTCCCCACCCTGCTGCTGGCCCTCGGGATCGTGGCCGCGCTAGGTCCCAGCATTCCCATCCTGATCATGGTCATCGCCATGGTGAACATCCCCGTGTATCTCCGCCTCACCCGGAGCGCAGTGAAGCCGCTGGTCGACTCGGACTTCGTGCTTGCGGCGCGGTGCGCGGGCAAGAGCCAGGCCGCCATCCTGCGGCGCCACATCCTGCCCAACGTGTCGGAGATCGTGTTCGCCCAGTTTTCGGTGAACGTGGCGTGGGCAATCCAGATTCTGGCAGCACTGAGCTTCGTCGGGCTCGGTGTCAAGCTCCCGACCGCCGAATGGGGCGCCATGGTGAGGGACGGCATCGACTACATGTATTACGGGCAGTGGTGGATCTCTCTCTTCCCGGGGCTGGCCATCCTGGCCACCGTCCTGACCCTCAACTACCTGTCCGACGAGATCAGGCACGGTGAGCGCGACTCGATCGGGAACCGATGACCGGTAACCCCGCCTCCCCGGTGACCGAGACCCCTCCGCTGCTCAACATCGAGAACCTGACGGTCGGGTTCCACACCGGCAGGGAGGACGCGTCCATGCCGCTCCAGGGCGTGAACCTGCGGGTACCACGCGCCAGCCGCATGTCGCTGGTCGGGGAGTCCGGATCGGGCAAGAGCCTCACCGCGTCCGCCGTGATCGGGATGCTGCCGGAAGGGGCTGAGATCCTGGGAGGCTCGATCCGGCTGGACGGAGAAGACCTGATCGGCGCCGCGAAGCGTCGCATGCGTGACTTGCGCGGTCGGCAGATCGCCATCATGTTCCAGAACCCCAGAGCCTCGCTCAACCCGGTGCTGACCGTCGGGGGCCAGATCGCCGAGGTCATCCGCACTCACTCAGATGCCGGGCGCCGCGAGAGCCATCGCCAGGCCATCGATCTGCTCGACCAGATGGGGGTTCCCGACGCCCGCCGGCGGGCCGGTGACTATGTCCACCAGTACTCGGGAGGGATGGCGCAGCGGGCCGCCCTTGCCATGGCTCTGTCATGCCAACCCGATCTCCTCATCGCGGACGAGCCCACCACCGGGCTCGACGCCACCCTCCAGGAACAGGTACTCGAGTTGGTGGTGGAGCAGGTGTCGAACCGGGGCGCCTCGCTGCTCCTGATCACCCATGACATCGCCATCGCCCGCCAGACCTGCGAACGCATCGCGGTGATGTACGCGGGAAGGGTCATGGAGAGCGGACCGACCGAGTCGGTCACCTCCTCCCCCGCCAATCCCTACACCACAGCATTGCTACGGGCCTTCGCCACCGTGGACGAGGGTCGGATGTACGCCATCCCCGGGACCGTTCCCACCCTGCTGCGCCCGCTTGCCGAGTGTCCCTTCGCCAACCGCTGCCCGGAGGTCGGCGAGGAGTGCCGCGACGGCGTGCCGGAACTCCGGGCCATCGAAGACCGGGAGGTGGCATGCGTGAGAGCATGACGTCCCCCATCCTCGAGGTTCGCGACCTGGTGAAGGACTACATATCCCGTGACGCCAAGCTCCGCCAGCGGGTGGTGCGAGCTGTGGACGGCGTCAGCTTCGAGGTCTGGCCGTCCGAGACCTTCGCCATCGTGGGCGAGTCGGGCTCGGGCAAGTCGACGGTCGGCAGGGTGATCCTCAAGCTGACCGAAGCCACCGAGGGTCACGTGTCCCTCCTGGGCGAGGACATCCTGGATCTGCGCGAGAAGCAGTTCCGGCCCATGAGGACAAACCTGCAGATGGTGTTCCAGGATCCGCTGGCAGCCTTCGACCCGCGAGCGACCATCCGGTCCAGCCTCCGCGAGTTCGCCGAGTTCGGCGGGGAGCGCACGCCCTCCCAGCAAGACCAGGGCATCGATGAAGCCATCAACAATGTGGGACTGTCACCCGAGATCGCCGACCGGCGCCCGGCCGAGGTCAGCGGAGGCCAGCTACAGAGGTTGAGCGTCGCCCGCTCCCTGCTGGTCGAGCCCAGGTTGCTCTTCCTGGACGAGCCCACGTCCTCGCTGGACGTGTCCATCAGGGGCCAGATCGTCAACCTGCTCACCGGCCTCCAGGAAACGGACCACCTGGCCTACCTGCTGGTGGCCCACGACCTCAGGGTGGTATACGCCATGGCCCACCGGGTGGCGGTGATGTACCTCGGCCAGTTCGTCGAGATCGGTACGCGGGATCAGGTCTACCGCCAGGCCGCCCACCCGTACACCCGCGGGCTGCTGGAAGCCGCGCAACTCGAGGAACCGGGACACATCGGGGAGCCGGTACGCCTGTCGGGCGAGATCAGCACCGACCATCTCGGCTCGCCCGGATGCCGCCTCATGCCGAGATGTCCTTTCTCGGAGTCGAAGTGTGCCGAACCTCAGCCGCTGCGCGAGACCACAGCCGGTCAGCTGGTCCGGTGCTGGAAGGCGGTCGAAGCACCCGTATCCATAGGATTACCCGAGCCGCCCTCGCCGGGCGATAGGAGTTAGGAACATGCACGTAGATCCGGTAACCGTCGAGGTGATCCGCAACGCCTTCATCTCGATCGCGTCCCAGATGAACAACAACCTGGCCCGTTCCGCCTACACCCCCATCATCTACGAGATGAAGGACTGCTCGGTCGGCCTCTTCGACGCCCGCGGGAACCTGCTCGGGCAGGCGCCCGGGCTGCCCATCTTCCTCGGGAGTCTGGAAGCCGCCATCGACGTCACTCTCGAGCATATGGGCGGCCCGGAGAGCTGCCGGCCGGGTGATGTCTACGCGGTCAACGACAGCTACATGGTCGGCAGCCACCTCAACGACGTCAACGTGATCTCGCCCATCTTCCACAGCGGGGAACTGGTCGGGTTCGGCGCCACCAAGGCCCACTGGCTGGACATCGGCGCCAAGGATCCCGGCCAGGCGATGGACTCCACCTCCATCTACCAGGAGGGCTACCGGATCGCGCCGGTCCACCTCTACCGGGAGGGCAAGCCCGAACGGGGGATGCTCGACTTCCTGACCCGCAACAGCCGCCTGCCCCGCTCGATCTGGGGTGACATGCACGCCCAGATCGCCGCCTGCCGGACCGGCGAGCGTGGGCTTGCCGAACTGATTGACCGCTTCGGGCTGGACACCGTGACCGCCGCCGCCGAGGTGATCTTCGACCAGTGCGAACGCCTCGATCGCGAGGCGGTGGCGTCCATCTCTGACGGGGTGTACGAGACCGACGGCGAGATGGACAGTTGGGGTCCGGGCGGCGATCCGGTGTACGTCAAGGTGGTGGTGACGGTGGAGGGCGAGGAGATCCGGGTCGACCTGGACGGGTCGGCGCCGATGACGCCCGGTTGCATGAACTGCGGGCTGGCGCAGACCGAGGCGGCGGCCAACCTGGCCTTCAAGATGCTGATCAACTCCGACGTCCCGGTCACAGCAGGCACTTTCCGCAACCTCACGCTGAGCGCTCCGGAGGCTTCCGTGTTCGACGCCCGGGAGCCGGCCGCCTGCCAGTACTACTACCCGCACCTCGGGATGATGATCGACCTGTTCATCCGGGCGCTGGCGCCCGCGGTCCCCGACCGGGTGGTGGCCGGCCAGGCCGCCGACCCGATGAACGTCCTGTTCAGCGGCCCCAACCCCCGGACCGGCGAGGACTTCGTGGTTGGAGAGGCCACCGCGGTCGGCTGGGGCGCCTACCAGGGCGGCGACGGCACCAACGGGCTCATCAACTACGGCGGCGGCGACCTGAAGAACATCCCGGTCGAGGTGATGGAGTCCCGCTACCCGATCCGGGTCCACCAGTACTCGGTATGGCCCGATTCGGGCGGCCGGGGCAGGTGGCGCGGCGGCCTGGGTGTGCTGCGGGACTACGAGGTCCTAGCCGACGACATAACCGTGTCGACCTGGTTCGAGCGCACCAGAACGCCCGCCTGGGGATTGTTCGGCGGCGAGGACGGTGCAGCCACCGACGTGACGCTGACCGTGGAAGGGGAGACGGTCCCGCTGCTCAAGGCCAACCAGATACCTGCGCCGATGGGATCGCGCCTGCATGTGGCTACCGGCGGAGGTGGGGGCTACGGCCTCCCGGACGAGCGGGATCCCGAGCTGGCCTCCCAGGATGCCATCGACGGCTACGCGACCGGATAATGTCCGGCGCCCACGCCCCGACCCCTCCGCTCCGGATCCGGGGCGTGTCCTGGCTCGACACCGCCACCGGCGAGTCACAGGCGCGTGACCTGTTTGTCCAGGACGGGACCATCCTGGCCGGAGACAGCGGCGCGGGGAGAACCGTGGACGGCTCGGGCCTGCATGCCATGTTCGGCTTGTGGGATTGCCACGCCCACGCCGGCGGGCTGATGTACGACCCGGACGCCACCGGCTACTTCGAGGCGGCCCCCGATCGGACCATCCGCGCCGGAGAGAACTTCCGCCGGGCTGCGGAAATGGGCGTCACCGGGGTGCGGTGCGTAGACGAGGCCGATGACCTGGACCTGGCCTGGGGCCGTGCCTACGCCGCCGGCACCACGCTCGGACCCCGGGTGACCGGCGCCGGGCGAGGCATCCGCACCACGGGCGGCCACGGCACCGCCTTCCCGCGGGTCTACACCCAGATGGGCGCCGAACTGGTGGTCGACGGACCGGATGCGATGGCCCGGGCGGTCCGGCGCCAGGTTGAGCGAGGCGCGCACTGGATCAAGATCATGCTGACCGGCGGTTTGTACAGCCCCTTCGAAGCGGCCGACGAGGGCCAGTTCACCGACGCCGAGTTGGCGACCCTGATGGAGGTGGCCAACCAGCGCCACATACCGGTGGCGGCCCACTGCGGGGGCAACGAACCCGCCATCGCCTTCTCGGAGTTGGGCGGGCGCTCCATCGAGCACGGTTACATGCTCGACGAGCAAGCCGCCGTGGTGATGGCCCGGAACGGCACCTGGCTGGTACCCACCATCGGCGTGACCCACGACCAGGAATACATCCAGAGCCAGGGCTGGCCGGAGCACGCCGCCAACCGGTCCCGGGAGCTGATGCCCGTCCACGCCGCCGCCCTCCAGGCGTGCATCGAGGCGGGTGTTCAGGTTGCCGTCGGCGCCGACCTGAACCCGATCGGGCCACGCTTCCACCGGGAGCTCGAGATGCTGGAGAGGGCCGGCATGGACAGGCGGTCCGTGCTCCACGCTGCTTCTGTGGGCGGCCGGGCGCTCAACGGACTCGGCCACTGCTCGACACCCGATCCGGGTGCGGTAGCCGACCTGATCCTGGTGGAAGAGAACCCGATGTCGTCGCTGGAGACGCTGAGAGAGCCGGTTGTCGTGATCGCCCACGGCCGGATGGTCTACCAGCGCTGACTCCCAGGATCCTCCCGCTCGAACATCCGGCTGCGCTGCCGCCGGCGTGACTGCCGGCACGGGTTCGGCCGGCGTGGTACACTCTCTCCAAAGACAGCGCCGATTTGATCAGTCAGCTTGCGGGCGCTCTAGAAAACCAGCTAAAGCGACCGGGCGTTTCCACAGGAACAGCTCATGGGGCCGCAGAAGCTGGGCGGCCCCTTTCTCGTGAAGGAGCCCTTCAGGGCATCGGCATCCTGGCGGAAGCGGAGGAGGCCGTGTCCTCATCGAACCACATTGCGAACACATCGCTCGATCGATTGCTCTCGGAGGCGCCCATCCTGGTGGCCGACGGGGGCCTGGGCACCAGCCTGTTCGCGTTAGGAATGCCGCCGGGCGCCTGTCCCGAGTTGCTGAACGTGGAGTGTCCGGAGATGGTGATGGAGGCACACTCGGGCTTCCTCGAGGCGGGATGCGACATCGTCCTCACCAACACGTTCGGAGCCAACCGGCGACGGCTCACCTTGCATGGACTCCAGGACCGGGTTGCTGAGCTCAACCTGGCTGCCGTGGCGCTGCTCCGGCGGCTGGCGGGCCGTCGCGGGCGACCCGTCGCGGTGGCAGGGAGCGTCGGACCCACGGGTGATCTGCTAGCACCCCTCGGCCCGCTGGAGCATGGCGCCGCCGTCGAGGTTTTCGGAGAGCAGATCGACGCTCTCGTGCGCGGTGGCGTCGACGTGGTCTGGATAGAGACCATGTCGAGCCGGGAGGAACTGGAAGCGGCCTACGAGGCGGCCCGGTCGTTCCGGGCGCCGGTCGTGACCACGATGAGCTTCGACACCCACGGCCGGACCATGATGGGTTTTCGTCCCGAGCAACTGGCCGCCTGGAGCCGCGCCCAGGCCGTCCTTCCGGCAGCGGTGGGGGCCAACTGCGGCGTGGGCGCCGGCGACGTGGTGCTTGCCGTGAGCGAGTTGGCCAAGGCGGACCCGGGAACGGCCATCGTGGCCAAGGCCAACTGCGGCCTGCCCGCCTACACCGAGGGAAACCTGTCCTATCCCCATGGCCCCGAGATCATGCCTACCTACGTCGAGCTGGCCATCCGGGCGGGAGCGCGGTTGATCGGCGCCTGTTGCGGAAGCGGACCCGGACACATAGCCGCCATCAGGGAGGCGGTCGATTGCACGCGTCCCACCCGAAGGGTCACCCGCGAGGAGATCGCTCGGCGCCTTCCCCACGCACCACGCCCGTCCCGTCCCGCCACGGCCCATCGCGAGCGCCGCCGCCGGGTCACCAGGACCTGAGCCGCCGGCGGTCACGACCCGGGCTGGAAGAGGACGCGCGAACCGCAGACGATCGCCGGCGTTGTGCCACAAACTGGTGGCAGGATGGGTCACCGCTCATGGAGTCGGCTCTGCTCTCTCGGCTTGCCTGGGGCGAGGACATCGAGCGCGAGATCCGCAGGGTCGGGGCCACCATCAGGCGTACGTTCCGCTAGGCGGTGGCTGGTGGAGGGGGCGCCTTTGTCCCCTAGACTGGCGGCCTGCATGAGCACGAACGCATTCGACCACCGCGCCCGGCGTCTCGCCCTTGACGCCGTGCTCGACGAGGCAGGGGTCGATCTGGTCTGGCTCCCTATCGGCGCCGACCTCGAGTACCTGACCGGCATCCAGCGGCGGGTACCCACCTTCGGTGACGTCAACTACGCCCACGGCTGGGTGGCCGGGGCCTTCCTGGCGCCCGGTCGGGATCCCGCCTTCATCCTCCCTCGCAACTACGTCGAGTTCGACCTGCCGGAAGGGGTTCCGGGCGAGGTGGTGAGCGTGAGCGAGATGGACGATGGGCACGCCTTGTTCTCGCGGGTGGCCCGGTCCTTCCCTTCACCGCGAACGCTGGCTGTCGGCGCGCGCACCTGGGCCTCAGCCACGATGAACCTCCTCGAGGAGTTGCGAAACCCGCAGTTGTCCAACGCCAGCCGCCTGGTCAACCGTCTGCGGCGGATCAAGAGCACCGAGGAACTGGAGTTGTTGCGCCGGGCCTGTCACGTGGCGGACGGAGCGATGGAGGAGACCAAGGCCCGTATCTCTAGCGGCGTCACCGAACTGGAACTCGCCGAGGAGGTCAACTACCACCTGCTCCGCCTCGGCTCCCGTACCTGGTCGTTCGACACCGCGGTGTGGGGAATGGGTCCCGGCGACGACCGGGATGCGAACGTCCGGCTCTCCCAGCAGGAGGTACGCCCGGGCGTGGGGTTGTCCTTCGACTTCGGCGCGGTGGTCCAGGGCTACTGCTCGGACTTCGGCCGTACCATCCGGATCGGCGAACCCGACGACGAGTACCGCCACGTCTACGAGGTGGTCATGGCCGCCCAGCAGGCCGGCATGAAAGCCGCCCGGCCAGGCACCAAGGCCTCCGAGGTCCATCGGGCCACCCGGCAGGTGATCGTGGACGCCGGGTACGGGGACTGGTTCCGGCACCGGACCGGCCACTGCATCGGCCTCGACGTCCACGAGGAGCCCTTCATCTCACCGGAGGACGACACCCCCCTCGAAGCCGGCATGACCTTCACCATCGAGCCGTCGGTCTTCTGGCCGGGCCGGGTTGGAGTCCGCGTCGAGGACATCATCCTCTGCACCGAGGAAGGCGGCGTCAAGCTCAACGAGCACCCCACCACCATGGCGGTCCGCGACTAACCCGGTCGGTTCCATCCTGCCAACCGACACGGCGACAAGGCGGAGGCCAATCCACCTCTGCCGCTCGCACCTGCCACATCCTCAAGGCACATGGTCACGTCCGCGTGTGCCGATTACCCCAGTCCCTTGCGCTCCATCGCCCTGTCAATCCTCCATGGCTTCTTGTAGCCCAAGCCCTTTCCGAGGATCTCACGCTGGTAACCGGCGACCGGAAGGTTCTTGCCTATCCGGTCTCGACGCTCGTTGCTTAGGCGCGCAAGGTAGATCCGACGAGCCACCGTCCACGAGGTGTGGTGTTTAGTCGGGCGGGGTGGCGTACCAGGGGTCGATGACTTGACTGATGATCTCCCGGTGCTGGTCAGCCGGGAGGAAGGCGCCCTCCATGGCGTTGGTGGTCAGCCGGTGCACCTCGGGCCAGGACCAGCCGAAGGCCTGGCAGCAACGGTCGAACTCGCCCGTCAGCGAGACCCCGCTCATCAGCCGGTTGTCCGTGTTCACGGTCACGCGGAAGCCCAGGTCGAGGAGCCGGCCGATCGGATGGGCCGTGATCGACGGGACGGCGCCGATGTGAACGTTGGAAGTCGGGCATTGCTCGAGCGGCATCTTCCGGTCGCGCAGTTCGGCGGCGAGCGAACCCGGGGCACCATCCTCTCCGATGTCGTCCAGGATCCTGATTCCATGGCCGATCCGCCGGGCCCCGCAGGTGCGAACAGCCTCCCGTATCGAGTCGAGGCCGTCCGCTTCACCCGCGTGGATGGTGTAGGGCATTCCCGCCCGGCGCAGCAGATCGAAGGCGGGCAGGTGATCGGAGGGCGGATGACCGGCCTCGGCACCGGCGATGTCGAACCCCGCCACTCCCCTATCCCGATACTTCAACACCAACTCGGCGATCTCGAGACTGCGGGAAGCGGTCCTCATGGTGCAGAGGAGCAGGCCGATCCGGATGCCCCGACCCTCGCTCCCGTCTCGGAATCCGGCCAGCGCGGCCTCGACCACCCGGTCGAGAGACAGACCACCCTCCGTGTTCAACTCGGGAGCGAACCTGACCTCGGCGTACACCACGTTGTCGCTGGCCAGGTCCTGGGCGCACTCGGCCGCCACCCGGTAAACAGCCCGACCCGTCTGCATGACACCGAGGGTGTGGCGGAACATCTCCAGGTAGAGCTCCAGGCTTCGGCGGCGGGCGCCTTCCTGGATCAGAGCCGCCAGCTCCCCCGGGTCGTGGGTGGGAAGGCCCCGATAGCCGGTCTCCCTCGCCAGCTCGACGATGGTGGAAGGCCGCAGGCCGCCGTCGAGATGGTCATGGAGTACCACCTTCGGCGCCTGCCGCAGCCGGTCGAAGGTCGGACTACTGACAGGTCGAGACTGCTCCGGGGACATCCGGCGAGAATACCGGTCGCACCGTCTGCTCCGGTTTCCGGCGCCACTCCGGGCCGACCGCCCGGCAGCCAGGGGCTAACCGGCGCCCTGGACCTCGCGGACGTGTTGGGGAGGGCCGTCCGGCCTGACCAACCGCCCCCCGCTTTCCCCTATCACCCGGCCGGCCTCGAACACGGTACGTCCCCGTGAGAGGGTGGTGAGCACCTTGCCCCTGAGTTCCATCCCGTCGTAGGCCAGGGCGCTCTTGCCCGAGCGGGCCAGGAACTCGGATGAACGGACGGTGCGGCTGGCCTCGGGATCCACCAGCACCAGGTCGGCCTCCGATCCCACTGAGACGGTGCCCTTGCGGGGATAGATGCCGTACAGCTTGGCCGGGTTGGCGGTCATCACGTCCACCGCTCGGGCGAGCGGGATACGCCCGGTCAGGCCGGCATCCAGCATCGCGGGAACCAGCATCTCCAGGGAGGGAATCCCCTGTCCGGAGTTCGCATAGGCGGCGGCAGCCTTCTCTTCCGGCGTGAACGGAGCATGGTCCGACGCCACCACCGAGAGCGATCCGTCTGCCAGCGCCTCCCACAAATAGTCGAGATCCTCCAACGGGCGGAGGGGAGGGGCTACCTTCACGAAGTTGCCAAACTCCGGAATCGCCGACTCGTCGAGCAGCAGGTAGTGGGGGCACGACTCGGCGGAAAGGTCGGCTCCCAGCGCCTGGGCCGCCTGGACCTCTTCCATGGCCAGGCGGGAGGTGATATGAACGATGTGGGCGGGCGCCCCCAACTCCCTGGCGATGGTTGCCACCAGGCCAACCGCTACAGCCTCGACCAGGGGCGGGCGGGACGGGTGTCCGTACCGGTCCAACTCCTCCCGGAAGAGTTCGATCATCTGCTGGCTTTCAGAGTGAACGGCACACCTCAGTCCGGTGCCCGCCACCGCGCGGAGACACTCGAGGATGAACTCGGGCGCTCCTGCGCAAAGACCCTCGAACTCGTCTACCCGCTCCGGAGGCGGATGGTGGGTGAACAGTTTGAACGCGATCGCCCCGCACTCGGCCATCGCCTCCGCCCGGGCCGGGTCGCTGAATCCTGCACCCGAGTAGAGGGCGAAATCGATCAGGCTCTCGGCCTCCCCCAGTTCACGGCGCATCTCGAAGGCCTCTGGAGTGCTGCATGGCGGGTTGGAGATCGGCATCTCGAACAGGGTGGTCACCCCGGAGGCTGCCGCCGCCCGGGACTCGGACCCGAAGGTGGCCCGCTCGGGATGGCTGGGCGCCCGGCAGTGGAAGTGGGCATCCACCGCACCGGGAATGACCAGCAGACCCGAGGCGTCCATCTCCCCGCGAGCGGGGCCGAGGCCGCCCTGGGGGGCGACCTCAATGATGCGATCCCCCTCCAGGCCGACGTCGGCCGGACGGGAGTGCCCGTCGCTCACCACGACGCCGCCGACGATCCTCAGATCGAGCATCGGTCAGCTCCCGGCCGTCGAGGTATCCCTTTGGCGGTCTGCCACTAGGCCCTGCGGTAACCGATCTCGGGTCCGGGACCCCAGCGAGTGCCCATGCCCTCGATGTCCCGACCGACCTGGGTGTAGCCACCCTCGGACGAAAACGCCATCTGCCCGCGCACGAAGACCCGCCTGACATCCTTCATGTGGTCCAGCGACGCCAGCGGATCGCCTCCGACGGCCACCACATCGGCGGTCTTGCCGGCTTCGAGACTTCCCAACTCGTCCTCGAGACCGAGCAGCTTGATGCCGCGGCGTGTGATCGAGTTCAGCGCGTCGAGATTGTCCGGGCAGACCCCGATCTCGACCATGAACTTGAGTTCCTCGGCGATGGCGTAATGCGGCACCACGGGGCTTCCGGCGTCGGTGCCGAACACGATCGGGATCCCCGCCCGGGCCGCGGCCACGTTGCCGGCGAAGCGGCTCTTGTCGGCCATCTGATCCTTGCGGCGCTCCACGTCGGACTCGGTCATCCCGAAGTCCCGACCGAACTTCACTTGCTGCACCAGCGGGGAGAAGGTGGTGACGATGGGAACCCCCTTCTCGACCAGCTTGTCGATGGTCTCCGGCGTCATCGACCCGCCGTGCTCAACGCAGTCCACCCCGGCGTCCACCACCCGTGAGATGGCCTCGTCGAATGTGGCGTGGGCGGTCACCATCATGCCGTTCTGGTGCGCCTCCTCCACCATGGCCCTCAACTCGTCCATCGTGAACTGGACCTCTTCGTGGGAACCCATGATCTTGATCCAGGTGGCGCCCGCCTTGAACTGCTCCCGGATGGCCTTGCGCACTCCGTAGATACCGTCGGCCTCCCGGCAGCACCACCAGGTGTGGCCACCGGTGGTGCAGATCGCCCGACCGTTGGGGAACAGACGGATCCAAGGCGCCCACCCGTTGTCGATGGCCGTCTTGGCGTCGATGTTGGCGTGGTTCATGCCCAGGTCGCGGATGGTGGTCACGCCCGCAGACAGATGGCGATGGATGTTCATCACCGCCTTCATGGCGTTGACGGCCGGCGACTCGTTGGCCTGCATTTCCAGGTCGTGGGTGCCGTCCCACCCCAGGTGAACATGGCAGTTCACCAGCCCGGGCAGCAGGTGCATGCCGGAGACATCAACCACGCTGTCGCCGTTCGCGGCCGCGGCGGCGCCCACCGAGGTGATCTGCTCGCCTTCGATGACCAGGTCCTGTTGCGTGGAGGGCCCGCCGTCGAGGTTGACGACCACTCCGCCTTTGAGAATTGTGCGCACGGTTGGTTTCCTTTCCTGGGTTCCGATCAGATCTTGCCGAGCCGGCGCAGGGCATTGCCCACCGCGGCCAGGTTGGTGAGGGTCAATTCCGAGTAGTTGCGGGAGATCATCACGCCGCCCGCTCCCCCGTCGAACGAGGCTTCCACCATCGCTTCGCAGTCTGCGGGAGAGATGTCTCGGGCCACCGTCTCGACACCGAGGCCTATGCCGGGGTAGACGGCCACTTCGGGACCGACCGCATCCACGTAGCGACGGGTGAAGTCGGCCACGTACTGCGGGCTGAATCCCGCCGGAGGCAGGTCTTCAAAGGCGGCCTCGTCCAAGCCGAGGATCTTGTACAGGATGGGGGTCCACTCCGACGGACTGGCGTCGCCGAGAATGGTCTGGCACAAGTTGGTCACGAACTTGGCGAACCGCGCCCCGCCCGGAGCGTTGTAGAACACCGGCTTGAGCCAGTCGGCGTACAGCTTGTACTCGGCCGGATCGTGGGCGGCCCGTAGCAAGGGATTGAAGGTGTTGATCATCTGCCAGATCCCCAGGCCCACCTGGTAGCTGTCTCCGAAGTAACGCACCGTCCCTGATATCTCTCGATAGAGGTCCTTGTGGCCGTCCCACCAGAGCTTCTGCCACTGGGAGACCTCGGGGTACTCGAAGAGGTGGCGGAGGAAGGTGATCAGCTTGCCGTCAGGAGGCTGGTAACCGCCCCGCACCGAGGCCAGGTAGTCGTAGATCGTCCGATAGCCCTCGGCCGCGCGCCCGGCATCGATATCACGCCGGTGACCCTCGGTCCGGCAGTGGACGCAGAAGCAGGTGGGGACCTCGTTGCTGACGATCATGGAGGAGAGCGGATCCTCCCGCTCGATGCCCCACATGATGCCGTTCAGGTCGTACTCGTTGAGCCAGTTGTCGATAACCCCGAACCACCAGTTCCGGTAATCGGGGTTGTAGAGGCAGGGGCGGCTGGCCCGCCGGCCCCACGCGTCCACCTCGATGACCTGGGCGAACCCCGGCTGCCAGAGCGGCTTGGGGTTCTTGTGAGATGTCTCGCAGTAGTACGGGAACACTTCCATCCCCCGCTCCCGGGCGGCGGGGATCACGTCACCCAGGATGTCGAACCCCTCGTAGAGCGGGTCCGGGGCGGTGAAGTCCTTGATCGAGGTGCCGTGGTAGTACCTGGGATCGGGGGGGAAGAAGGCTCCGCCCTGCAGGTGGTCGGGCTCCTGCCCACCATGGTCGGGGAAGTCGTTGCTGCCGGAACGCCCCGCGTTTCCCCTAGCCCAGGACAGGGCGGAGATGAAGATGGCGTTGACGCCGGCCTTATCCGCGAAGATGTCGAGCGTCTCCTCGATGCCCTCGTCGATGAAGCTGATGCCACCCACCTGCATGCCTACGAATGTCCGGTCGCTCATGTCGTGACTCCGTTCCGCCGGCGGATGACCCTTCCGGCGGAGCCCAGTTCCAGGGCCACGTTGTCGCCGGCGGGTGTTCCGGCGGTGTGGGGGGTCATCAGCAGGTTGGGCGTGTCGCGGAGAGGACTGTCGGGCAGGATCGGCTCCCACCAGAAGACATCCAGAGCTGCGCCGGCCAGATGGCCGCTGTTCAAGGCCTCCATCAGGGCGTCCTCATCGACCAGCCGGCCCCGGGCGGTATTCACGAAGAACGACCCCTCGGGCATGAGGGCGAACTCGCGGGCGCCCATCATCTTCTCGGTCTCTGGGGTGAACTTGTTGTGTAGCGAGACGCAGTGCGACTCGGCCAGCAGCTCGTCGAAGGGGAGGTAGCGGACACCCAACTCCTGCTCCTCTTCGGGCGAGAACCGATTGCGCTTGTAGTAGACGACATCCACCCCGAACGCAACCAGCAGCTTGGCCGCGACCCGTCCGATCTGGCCGACCCCGACCAGCCCCACCGTCTTGCCCAGCATCGCCTCGAACAGGTCCAGGCCCACCCAGTTGTACGAGTAGTTGAGCTGGTCGGTGACGAACGGCTCCATCCCGTCCACGACCACCCCGTCCATAAGACGTTGGTGGGCGGTCGGAAGCCGCTTGAAGAGCGCCAGGATGAGCATCACGGCGTGTTCCGCCACGCTGGTCGGCCCTGGGGACGTGACGGCTTCGGTCCAGGCTCCCATGGACTCGCAGGTCTCTCCCGAGACGGCCGCGCCCCCTGACTCGATGGTCACCACTCCCCGGAGGGAAGAGAGGGCGGCGAGGCGGTCTTCTTCGATGCTCGCCTCCCGGAGCACCAGGTAGTCGGCCTGCCCGATGGTTCCAGAACCGAGGGCGTCGGTGAGCACCGTGGCGCCGTCGGGAAGGGCCCTCCGGAGGGCCTCTACCTGGGCAGCCGTGAACTCCTCTACGACGGCTACGTTCGGGCCGTTCATCGGCCGCTCCGGCAGTCGTTCCAGAGCCGCCCGAAGCGCTCGAGAGCCTCGGCCAGCTGATCCCTCGGCGCCAGGTAGGAGATCCGGATGTACTTACGTGCGCCCTCGGCGAATACGTTGCCCGGTGAGAAAAGGATCCCGTAGTCCACCGCCTTGTCGGCGAACTCGACCGCGTCCAGCCCCGAGCCGGAGATGTTGGCGAAGAAGTAGAAGCCGCCCTTGGGCTCCCCGTAGGTGACGCCCAACTCGTCGAAGGCGTCCCGCATCATCGCCCGGCGCACGTGGTACTCCTCCATCATCTCGGCCATGAAGTCCTGTGGCCCCTCCAGCGCGGCCAGGGCGCCGTGCTGGGAAGGGAGGGAGGTCGAGATGCTGAGGGAGTGGCGCGGCTCCGTCGCGGCCAGGATGTAGTCGGCCGGACCCGCCATGTAACCCACCCGGAAGCCGGTCATGCTGTAGGCCTTGGAGAAGCCGTTGATGGTGATGGTCCGGTCCCACATGTCCGGCAGGGTGGCGAAGGAGATGTGCTCGAACCCGTCGTACACCACCTTCTCGTAGAGCTCGTCCGAGATCACTACCAGGCCGGGATGGGCCCGCACCACGTCGGCGATCGCCGAAAGCGTCTCGGCGGTGATCACGCCGGCGGTGGGATTGTTGGGGGTCACGAGCACCAGCAGCTTGGTGCGCTCGGTGATCGCTGCCTCGATGGCCTCGGGCTTGAGCTCGAAGTCCTCCTCCTCGACCGTGTCCACGTAGACGATGCGCCCGCCCGCCATGATGATGTTGGCCGGGTAGGCCATGTAATGGGGGGTAGCGAGCAGGACCTCGTCGCCGGGATCCAGGAGCGTCTGGAGGCTGACCGCCATGGATTCCTGCGCCCCGGCGGTCACCAGGACCTCGGAAGCGGCGTCGTACTCGAGGTTATTGTCCTCCTTGAACTTGCGGGCGATGGCTTCCCGGAGCTCGATCATCCCGCCCGGAGGCGTGTAGCCGACATGTCCGGTGTCCAGACATCGTTTGGCGGCGTCGATAATGTGCTGAGGGGTCGGAATATCCGGCTCCCCCCGCACCAGGCGGATGATGTCGTCACGGCCTTCGACCCTCCGCATGATCTGGAAGTAGGGCGACTCGTGGCCACCCCGGATCCGCAGGGTGCGCTCCGCCAGCCTTTGTCTCAGTGTGCTCTGGCTCATAGGGACTCCATATCTGAGGCTATCGGTTCGTTCGGGAATTCAGCGGGCAAGCGGTCCTCAGCCACCCAGTTCGGCGTAGCGGCGCATGCCTTCTTCGATTCCCATCGGGTTCCATCCCAGCTCGGAACGGGCCTTGTCACAGGAGATGGTGGTGGCCCGGTCGGGAGTGGCGTCGACCAGCATCTCGGCGCTGGCGTCCACCACCACGCCGAAGGCGGCCACCGCCGCATCCAGCACGTTCTGAAACGGGATCGGGTCGCCGGAGGAAAAGGCGAAGGCGCGGCTGTTCATACCGCCGGAGAAGAAACGATGGGCGCCCTCGGCGACGTCGTCCACGAACACCCAGTCGCACCGGTCTTCGGCCCCGATGACCCGCACCGGCACGCCGTCCAGGGCGGCGTCGGCCAGCTGCTTGGCCTGGGTGACGAACGGACGCGTGTCGCGGAACTCCTCCGCCGGGCCGTACATCGAGGTGGGTCGGATCGCACCGGCATCGAAACCGAACATGTCGGCATACCGGAACAGCATGATCTCGGCGGCCAGCTTGGCCGAGCCGTAGAGAGAGAAGCCCCCGTCCGCGTCCGCCTCGGTGAGCGTCTCCTCGTCGAACTGGTTGTACACGCCGGCGGAGGAGATGAACAGGAACTTGCCCATGTTCTGGCTGCGGGCGAACTCCAGGGCATTGAGGGTGCCGATGAGGTTGACATTCACCAGCTTGGACGGATCCTCCTTGGCCTCCTGGATGCTCGGGGTGAGGGCGGCGGCGTGGACGATGGCGTCGACTTCCCCGGTGACCTCGGTGGACCAGGCGGCCGGATCGGCCACGTCGAGCACCACGTACTCGAAACGGTCATTCGGGGTGTCCGACCGGGGAGCGAACTCGCCGGGCGGGAGGATGTCCGCCGCCACCACGTGCTCGCCACCCAGGGCGAACGCCCGGACCAGGGCCCGTCCGAAGAACCCGGCTGCGCCGGTGATCAATACTCTCATCTCGACTTGCTGTTCCCTTCTCCCGCGCTCGCGCGCAGGCTCATCCAGTTGCTGTCGGTCTGCCCCCGGGCTCGGGTGTCATGCCAATGAACTCGGGCGGCCTGACGATGTTAGTTGGACTCCACCCAGCCACCCGGGGATACGCCGCTGCGTATCCGACGCCGCGGAGAGCGGCGTCCCCGGTCGGCCACCAGGCAGGACGCAGGCCGGACGATGTGACCCGACCTGCTCCGACATTCGATCTAACTACAAGCCGCACCTAGTGGTCTGTCTAGGCGTCGAGGACGATCCATTCATCGGCCTGGTCGACCATGCGCGTACCGCCGTCGGGACCGACCAGAACGTTGTCGGCAATGCTGATGCCACCCAACCGGGCGCCCGTCTCGGCGTCCGAGAAGCCGCCGATGGCGGGGTGGAGGTTGATCATCATGTTCTCTTCCATGATGCGGCGCTTGCCGGGCACCCACGGGGGCTCCAGCGAGTCGATGCCGATACCGTGTGCGGTGTAGGAGTTGGCGTCCCTGGCGTCGTACCCGTACTTGTCGTAGACCCGATCGCGGGCGTCGAGGACGGTGTCGGAGTCCTCGCCCGCCTTCATCGCCTGCACGCACGCTTCGAAGCTCTCGACCCGCATCTCCCAGAAGGCCTTCTGCTCATCGTTGGGGGCCTTGAAGCTGTACACCCGGCGAACCTCGACCCAGTAGCCGAGCGGCCCGCCCCACTCCAGGTCGATGACCATCACGTCGTCCTTCTCGATCACGCCACGCGTACCGGGGCCGAAGCAGCGGAAGGGGGCACGTCCCATCAGAGCGATTCCCTCCATGCAGCCCAATTGGCGAGCCAGCCGGTGGGCCTCGGAGAGCACGTCCACCTCCTGGACGCCCGGGCGGATCTCCGCCTCCAGCGCGTTGAACACCCGGCGCATGATGTTGCCGGTCTCGATGGTGGAGTCGATCTCCTCCTGGCTCTTGATGGCCCGTACGTCATCGAAGAGATCGGTCGCATCAACCCAGTTGGCGTTGGGGAGGGCGCTCCTCATGCTGTTGTAGTCGGCCACCGAGGTGATGTCGGCCAGACCGACGATCCCGATGGTGCCGGTGGCGAGTCCATGGTCGGAGAGGATCGCCCCGATCTCCGTGCCGGCGTCGTCGGGCTGGCGGTAGTCGTCCAGCCACATGCCCTGCATGGCGTAGCCGGTCCCCCACAGCGGATCCGCCACGAAGCTGGCCTCGCCCTTCATCGGGAGGACCACGAAGCCGCGACCGGCCCACTGGAAGATGTCGCTCACATACTGGACCCGCCCCCTGACGAACTCGTCGCCCCTGCTACAGATAACGAACGCATCCATTCCGGCGCCGGCCATGGCCTCTCGAAGGGCGGCGTAACGGCGGGCGCGCTCGGCATCCGAGGTGATGTGGGTTACGGGGACATGAGTCATCTGACGGGGCTCCTTCGTCCTTAGGGGCTGACCGTTCGACTCTACTAGTAGCTCCTAATGCGCCGAAACCGGCAGGCCCACTCTTGTGGCCGGCTGCCGGTAGCCGCGTGTCTGGTTGGGACCCGTCGAATCAATCCGGATAGACCAGCGGGCTCGCGGTCACGCTTCACTACGGCTGCCGCACACGTCGAACGATGCCATGGCGTAGCCCAGCAGGGTGTAGTAGCCGACCAGGATGCTGAGCTCAACCACGCCCTCAGGACCGAGGTGGGACTCCACGCGGGCGAACGCCGACGCTGACAAGGATGACGCCGAGCAGAGCTCCCCGACCATGTCCAGGATGGCGGCCTCTCTCGGCGCCAGGTCCCCCACTTCGCCGTCGAGGTGGGCGATCGCCGCGGGGCTCGTCCCTTCGCGGCGCGCCAGGTCCACGTGCGTGTCCCAGACGTAGTCACAGCCGTGCGCCCGGCCGGTCGCGAGGATGGCCAGTTCCCGGTCGGCGCCGTCCAGGCCCGACTCGAAGCGGACCAGGTGCCCGAGCCGAGCGATGTGCTCCGCCTGCTCGGGGACATGTAGCAGCACCTGGAAGGGCCTCACCAGCTCGCCCCTGCTCCCCACGATCCAGTCGAACAGCCGAGCTTGGCCCCGGTCGAGCCCATCCTTCCCGTCGATCAGCTCGATCCGTGCCATCTTCCCTCCGAGCCCTAGTAAGCGGTTGCCGGACCGACCGTAGCGCCCTCATCGGGCAGCCTCGCGGCGGTTGACCGGCGGGTAGACTCGCCGCCGATGGACGGACCGAACCCCCAAGATGGTCGCTGAAACCGACCGCGTCCGCATCCTCCGGGATGAGGAGGATGCTCCCGAACTTCCCATCGTCGAGCATGGCGGCCGAGCCTGGGTGGTGGTCTGGCCGGGCCTGGACGCCCATCTGCGCTCCATACACCACATCGCCCTGGAGCCGGGCGGGCGAACCGTCCAGCTCGAGCACCCGATGGAATCCGTCTACTACGCCATGTCCGGCGAAGTGACGGCGGCGGACAACTCCTTCGACCACCGGCTCGACCTCCCGACCGGGGCGATGGCGCACATCGGACCCGACACGCGATACGTTTTCGAGGCCGGTCCGGACGGCGCCGAACTGATCGGTGGTCCCTGCCCGGCTGACGAACGGCTCTACTCCCACCTCGAATACGAGCGGCGCCCGGGCCCGCCGCAGCCTGCGGGCGGCAGACGGTTGGCGGCCCGTGGCATCCGGATCTTCCACCGTGACCAGCCGACCGCCATGGTCCCGATGATCGCCAGGGATGCCCGTCTGATCGTCTGGGCCGGAGTCGGGGCCTACGACGCCAACATGAACTACGTGGACATGCAGGCCGGGGAGCGGAACAAGGACCATGTCCACGCCGAGTCCGAGGACACCATCTACATCCTCGACGGCAAGGGCAGCATCGAGGACCTGACCAACGGTCTCCGGCTGGAGTTCGAGGCCGGGGACGTGGTTCACGTGCCGGTCGGGATCTGGCACGCGGTATCGGGCGACCGTGACGATCACATCGAAAGCGTGGGCGGCCCGTGCCCGGCCGATTGGAACATGCTTCGGATAGCAGGGCTCATGCCGGACGGGCCGCTGGGCCAGAGAAGACAGGAGTAGCACAATGGTCAACAAGGTCTCGATAGGTCTGGTCCAGATCGGGGGCGAGCCCCTGGCGGTCGAGGAGAACCGCGACCTCACCGTCCGGTGGACGGAGCGCGCCTTCAACAAGGGCGCCGACATCGTGGTGCTGCCCGAGATGATCATCCACGGCTATGCCTTCGACTGGCGGGCGCTGGCCGAGAACGCCGAACCGGTGGACGGGCCGACCGTCAAGCAATGGACCGCCCTGGCGGCCGAGGCCAACGGATACGTGGTGGGCGGGTTCTGCGAACGCGACGGCGAATCGCTGTACAACACGGCGGTGGCGGTAGGACCCGACGGAACCATCCTCCACTACCGCAAGACCCACCTGTTCGCCAACGAGAAGATCGCTTTCCACGACGGCAACCTCGGCTTCCCGGTGGCCCACACCCGGTTCGGAACCATCGGGTTGTGCGTCTGCTACGACCTCCGGTTCGTCGAGGTGGTACGGCTGATGGCACTGAAGGGCGCGGATCTGATCTGCGTTCCGACCGCATGGCTACCCGGTTACGACAAGGAACGCTGGGATGCGGACGGGATGTGTCCCCAGGGCAAGGGGGCGGTCCTCCAGGCCAACCTCTCCCAGGTCTACATCGCCTGCGCCTCCCAAGCCGGGCGTCACGGGAAGTTCGACTTTCTCGGCTCGTCGATCCTGGTCGACCCCTACGGCAAGTTGGCCTCCGGGCCGTTACCCGGCTCGGAGGACGCCATCAGCGTCACGGAGGTCGACCTGGGCGCAGCCAAGCGAGCCCAGGTGCGGGGCGAACTGATCGCTCCCCGGGCGGACCGCCGCACCGATCTCTACGGGATCTGGGAAGACGGTCTGAGGTACTAGCCCGGCGGGCCGGACCCGTGTTTCCGCCCTCTACCATCCACCCACATACCGACAGCGGAGGCAACCCGAAATGAAGATCGTCGATCTCTCCCACCCGATCAATATCCACACGCCGGGCTGGGTCGGATACCCCGGATCCAAGATTTATTACACCCAGACCCTGCAGACCAACCGGGTGGTGTCACAGAGGATCGAGTCGTCGCTGCATGTGGGGACGCATCTCGACGGCCCGATGCACATGGCCGACGGGGGTGGCGACATGGCCTCCCTCCCGCTCACCAAGCTCATCCACGAAGGGGTCATCGTCGACGTGTCCGACGAGGTGAGCGACTGGAGCATCATCACCCCCGAGATGATCACGTCCAAGGTAGAGGTCAAGAAGGGTGACATCCTGATCATCCACACCGGCTATCACCGCTACTACGAGGGGAAGCCCGAGCAGGATCTCACCCGCTATTTCTGCATGCATCCCGGCGGGACCAGGGAGTTGGCCGAATGGATGCTGGAGATGGAGCTGGCGTGGTGGGGAATCGACGCCGGCTCGGGCGATCACCCCATGAACACCACCATCCGCCACATGCGGCCCGATCTGACCAGGCGTTTCGAGCAGAAAGTGGGCATGTCGGTGCTGGAATACTTCGGCGAGTACACCTACACCCACCATCGGAGCGGGCGGGAGATCACCGAGGACCTGTTCCCCCTCCACTATCTCGCCTTCCCCAAGGGTTGCATCCATGCCGAGAACGTGGGCGGCGACATCGAAAAGGTGCTCAACCAACGATGCATCATCGGGGCCTTCCCGTGGAAGTTCGAGGGTGGCGAGTCCTGCCCGTGCCGCATCATGGCCTTCTTCGATGTCGGCAGCCTGACCGTGGAGGAGATGTTCCAATCCGTCTGATCCCCGGGCCGTACCGATAAGAACCTCCCATCCGGTCTCTTCGCATCCGGATCGGGACTCCTACCGAAGAGGTCGCCCCGTCTCCAGGTAATCGGCTACATCGAAGCCTCGGCCCGGTCGTCGTGCTCCGCCAGCCAGCGCGCCTCCGAGCCTGGCGGCGCGAGCAGCCAGAGGACGGTGAGCCCGTCGGGACCCGAGTGGGGCTGATGAGGGAGGTTGGAAGGGACGAGGAGAATCCCTCCGGGTTGCAGTGTGTGGGGGGTCCCGTCGATGTCCATCCATCCGCCCCCGGAGAGAACCACCGACACCTCCTCGGCCTGATGAGAGTGAGCGGCAGTGGAGAAGTGCGGCGGCAGGCAGGAGGTACCCATCACGATCTTGGAGGAGTTTCCCCGTTCCGGTGAAGCCTTGACCGCGGTTGCCCGGCCCTCCACCAGCCTTCCGTCACCGGCGCCACCCTCGGCCAGAGCCCTCTCGATCTCCTCGGCCAGATCGGAGAGCAGCCATCCTGTCGCTCCGGCCATATTCAGGTAAAGCCTAGCGGTCAACCGCCTGCCGGCCATGGCGTCGCCGGACGATGTAGACGAGGCCGATCACCGGAACCACCGTGAACGTCAGCGGCAGCGGCCAGTCTCCGCGCAATGTCCCCTGGCCGATCAGGACGGCCGCCAGGATGTCCCCGACAATGCCCACGGACAGCAGCGCCACGGTGGTGCGCCAGATGAGGGGTGTAATCCGCTCGGAGGACACTACGACGTAGAGGAGCAGGATGGCCGCCAGCGGGTGTACCGCGCTCAATAGCAAGCGCTCCGGTACGGATCCCCCATCGGCGAAGCTCGCCCCGAGGGCGACCAGGGCCGACCACCCGAGATGCAGCGAAGCGAGGATGGCCATCGCCACCCGCAGTCCCTTCACGCCTGTCCTCCGCAGCGTCGGAGGCGCGAGGCCGGATCGGGCAGCAATCCCCACGGCGTTGGAATCGAGAGTAGAACCACGGCTATCCGGAGGTTACCCGGACGGAACCGAGCTCGTCGATTGCCGAGGGGAGAACGGCTCCGGCTTGTGCGATGCCGCTCTTGCCCGCGCCGTCGTG
The DNA here is from genome assembly GCA_028820935.1 of bacterium. Classification (NCBI taxonomy): domain Bacteria; species bacterium. Next base: position 49,237 of record JAPPHZ010000031.1, read on the forward strand.
AGCCGCTAACCCCGTACCTCTCAACCCGCAAGGCCCGCAGGGGGCGTCCCGTGGTCAGAACGTGCCGGGACGCCCCGCGGTTGGGGATCTTGTCAGCTCCGGATACTGTCGACCAACTCGTATTCGCCCTCCGAGTTGATCACGGTCAGGTAGACCGCATCAGAACCCTGGTTGTCACCTGGTCCGAATTGGAGCGAGATCCCGCCTATGTCTATGGACCCGGACGCACCTGTGACATCCAGGAAGCACGCCCGGCTGACGTCGGCGCCGCAAGCCCTCAGACGTTCGATGGCGAGCCGCCCGGCGAGATAGCCCTCGAGGGAGACGAATCCCGGGTCGGCATCCGGATCGACGCCGGACAGTGCGGCGCGGTACTCGGCCAGGACCGAGACGTCGTCCCCGCCGGGCAACGGCACCACCTGAGTCACGTAGACCCCCTCGCCGGCAGCACCTAGTTCGGTCGCGAGAGCTTCACTACCGACGAACGACACGGCCATGAAGATCGTTTCGGGTCCCAGGTCCTCGCGCAGCTTCTCGATCAGCCGCGCTGCCGGACGGTACGCGCTGATAATGATGACCGCTTCCGGCTGCTTGTCGGCAATCCGGAACGCCGCGGACGTGACAGCCTCCGTGTTCCGCCGGTAATACCAGGAAGCTACCAACTCCAGGCCATGAGCCTCCACCGCCTGCTCGACTCCCGTAAGGCCGTCAACACCATAAGAGTCGTTCTGGTACAGCACCGCCACCCTCGTCTTTCCGGCAGCGGCGAGAAGCTCCGCCATCTTCTGAGTTTCCTGGTGGTATGACGCACGGATGTTGAGAACATTGCTCAGCTCGCCGACGCGCAGCAGCTGCGCCCCGGTGAAGGGTGCTACGAACGGCACGCCCGAGGCGCGTGCCAGCGGGGAGGCTGCCCGAGAGGTTGGTGTTCCCACCGCTCGATCAACCCGAAGACCTGATCGTTTTCGATCAGACGAAGGGTTTGCGCGAATGCTGCATCGCTCTCGTATCGGTCATCTCTGGTTACAAGCCTCAGCTGGCGTCCGTGCACTCCTCCTGCATCGTTCGCCTCTTTGAACGCCGCCTGGATGCCCAGCTGCATACCCAAGCCCAACGCTGCGGAAGGTCCGGTGAGGGCCGCTGATTGACCGAACAGTATCTCGCTGTCGGAGATGCCGGGATCATCCGGGCTTACCGTTGGAGCCGTTGGGATGGGTGGCACACGCAAACCCTGGGCTTCCTTACCCAGAGCGTCAACCTGAGTCAAGAGCTGCCTCAGAACGTTCTCGCTGTCCTCAATCAGAGCACGTTCCTTCTCTACCAGCTCAAGACGCTCCTCCAGCCGTTCGAAGTAGTCATCTTCTTCGGTTCCAGCATCACGCAGGTTCTCGGCCAGACTCAAGACGACATTGTTCAGTCCGGCGAAAGAAGACGCGCGAAGGTGGTTGATGTCAAGATCAATTCTGTGGGCTACCGAGTCAAATGACTCCTGAAGCCGTGCTACGTGTGTGGGATCTTGCATAAGGCTTGCCACCAGCAGAAGCGTATGTCCCAAGACCGTGTTGTTCGCTAGGCTATCGGTGGCGCTGTAATCCAGCAGGTTCTGCCTAGTGAGTACCGTTGAACCGGTACCTCTATCCTCAGGAAGGTTAGTCACCAGGCCATAGAATTGTCTGTCCGTACTGGCGGTGACAGCCGGAAACAGGGCAATAGAGTTAGCACGAGTCAACTCGGCTCGGCTCTTTTGCTCCGCCTGCAATCTGAGTAACAGCTGGCCCCTTCCACTTTGAATCGACTCGACATTGGTAAGGAGCCTATTGGCCAGGGACGTGATGTGCTCAACCCGGTCACTATTACTTTTCTGGTTGAGGATCCCCACTTGTTGAACTGAGGAGGTCCCGTGCCGTACGATGAGCGCCCCGTCTTGAGTGAGTGATTCCCGTGTCATCCCGGCATTAGTCGGTACAGACCCTATGCTGCTTAACGAGTAGGCATGGTTCGCTACGGACAAGGCTGCGGACTGTAATTGGACAATGTCGTACACGTCCATGGTGCCATCGGAACCCGCCAACTTCAACGTGGTCCACCCCGACCAACTAGGACTAGTCGATTGGCCAAACTTGCTGCCGATGCCAAACGCATAGACGGTGCCAGGCGCAAGGTTCTTGAGCGTCAGCGTGTAACCATCCTCGCCGCGTTCGGCGATGTCGATGGACTCAATAATGTCCTGCCATGGTCCTCCGAGGCGCTGGAGGAGCGTGGCGGCGTTCACATTCATCCAGCGAACGCTGTAGCCGGTGGCCCCCGGCACTGCGTCCCATGTTATGAGAGCCTCCCCGGGTTCATCCCCATCGACTACCGAAAAGTTGACATGCGCCGGCAGAGTCGTATGGGCAGCGGCCGGATTGGTCTGCCCCATTAACAATGCCAAAATCACCATAATAGCAATAACTACCGTAGGCCTGGATGCCACGCGACTCAATTCGCCCTCCCCCTATCGATGTCGGGTAGGGGACCAGAATATCACGGACACTCTACGGTGCCTAGGAGGGTGCTGAGCTAGTGCGGGGCTTGGCGGCTTGGTGGTTGGGTGTCCTGGTGGTGTCGGGTCGTGTTGTCGCCGGGGTGGCCGACTTTTCGGTGTTCGGGGGTGTCGCAGCAATGGGCGAAGCTGGCCCGGCGGCCGACCGTCGACATGGTGCGGTCCCGGGCCACCGGCCGTGCTGGCCGCCGGCGTCCTACCGGTCAGGGGTCGGCTTCCACGTCTCGTCCCGTGACCACACCCAACAGGCCCGCAGCGTCCGCCTGGCCTTGGTCCGGTTCCAGGCGCCGTCGCACCGGCCTCATCAGGTGTCGTGGTCGCTCAGGGCCAAGTGAATAGAGGGTGAAGAGGGGACAAAATACCCGGTTTCTCCGACGGCGGGTGCTCCCGTCAAATAGGCTTCCACGGGAAGCGCTAGACGGGAGGCGATAGAGCATGAGCGCGATCAAAGACGGTCTCCGATTCAAGACAGCTTTCACGACAACGGCATGGGTACTCATCCCGGTGGCTATCGGGATCAACCTCATCGGAAGGTTCTTCACCCAGACCTTGAACCTGCCTTTGTTCCTCGACACCATCGGCACCACCATGGCAGCCTTCCTGGCAGGGCCGTGGGTAGCGGCGGTCGCCGGAGTGCTCACGAACCTGGTGATCGGACTCACGCTCGAGGCGACTTCGATCCCCTTCGGGATCGTGAACGCGGCCATCGGAATCGTGGCCGGCGTTATGGCGGCACATGGCTTCCTTCGCTCTACGGGCAAGATCATCGTGATGATGCTCTGCCTGACCGCCATCACCATCATCACCGCCATGCCCCTCGTGGTTCTCGTGTTCGAAGGCGTTTCAGGATCCGGCGTCGATGCCGTTACCGGCTTCTTCGCGGCTTCCGGGAGGAACATGGTCGAGTCGGTGCTCGGTCAGCAATTGCTCACGACACCGGGCGACAAGGTGCTGACAGTGCTCCTGGCATTCGCTCTGATCAAGGGCGTCCCCCAGCGCTACCGGCCACCGTTCGGCCGAGAGGTCATACCGTTCTGACCCGCTAGTGGTCTGCCTGTGATGCATCGGCGTCACTCGGGGCGGAACGCCGCGAGTGACGCCGATGGCCAGTAGAGCACGCCGAGTTGTCCTTGCAGACGGGCCGCTACGACGACACTGACACGGGTGTAGTGGAAGCCGATACGGCCACCTGGTCCCCGGCTCGGGTCGCCGAGCTATACGAGATCGGGAACACCTGGCTTCACCGGGCGCATCCCCTGACCAAGCTGGCCGCGGTGCTTCCACTGTCGGTGGCAGGTTTTGCCGGGGACACCGTACTGGTACCGGCCATCCTCCTGGCGGCGGCGGTGCTGACCCTGGTCGTGTCCCGCCTCGGCATCATCGCCCTCAAGTCCCTCCGGCTGATGGCGCCCATGACGTTCGCCCTGGTCGTGATCCATGGGATAGTCCGCCCGTACGACACGGAGCCTCTTGTGGCTTGGGGCCCCATCTCGGTCAACGCCGGCGGCCTTGCCCTTGCCGGGACGACCGCGGCGCGGATAGCAGTGTTCGTCATCGCAGTGACCGCCGCTATGGCGACCGTCCACCCCAAGATCTTCGCCACCGCTCTCATCCAGCGAGGCGTGTCGCACAAGCTGGCCTACGCCTACCTGGCGGGAGCCGAGTTGATCCCGGAGATGAGGCTTCGGGCCACACAGATTCTCGAGGCTCAGCAGTCCCGCGGCTTCGACACGAAGGGGAGCCTGCCAAGGCGCCTCAGGACTCTGTTCGCATTGCTCAAACCGCTGCTGGTGAGTTCGCTGATCGGGGTCGAGATGAGGACGCTCGCCCTGGAGTCCCGCGGGTTCTCCCTGCCCGGCCGGCGGACCGCTGCGGTCGCGGTCCGGGAGAGGGGAAGGCTGCTCCAGAGGAGCCTGCTCCTGGCCTCGATCCCTCTGCTCGTCCTGGCGGTCATCTGGTGAGCGGCGCCGGCCTGCCGGAATCCGCGAGCCTGACCGCCTCCACCTTCGCCTCCTTCGAGGAGGTCACCTTCACCTACGACACCGCCTCCGAGCCAACACTGACGAGGTTGACTCTCGGACTGCGTGCTGATCAGCTCACGCTGATCTCCGGGCCGTCCGGAGGTGGCAAGTCGACGCTGGCCCGGGTTGTGGCCGGGTTCATCCCGCGACCGCTCGGAGGGAATTTCGAGGGTACGGCACAGGTGCTGGGGCATGATGTGGAGAGCGCTCCACCACACGCGCTTACCGAGTCGGTCGGTGTCGTGTTCGACAACCCGTTCGATCAACTCACCGCCGCCACGAGCACGGCGTTCGACGAGGTCGCCTACGCCTTGGAGAACGAGGGCCTCCCGCCGGACGAGATCGTGGCAAGAGCACTGGAGGCCCTGGAGAGCGTGGGACTGGCCGAGATGACCGGTCGGCACCCCCGCCGCCTGTCGGGTGGCCAATCACAGCGGCTGGCCATTGCCTGCGCATTGGCCCAGAGGAAGCCGATCCTGGTTCTTGACGACCCGACTTCCCAACTCGATCCCACCGGTAGGGAGGAGGTCGTCTCGCTGGTCAGGACGCTCCGGGATGCGGGCACCACAGTCGTCCTGGTGGCGCAGGACCTGGGCCACTGGCTCGAGATGGCGGATCGGCTGGTCATCCTGGATGAAGGTCGGGTGACCGCCGACGGGCATCCGGCAACGCTGCTGGCCGACCCTCACCTCCTCGAGGGAACGATCCTGGTTCCCCGCTGCGTCGCCGTCTGGGCCGACCTGCGCCGGCGCGGGATCGCCCTGGGCGACACTCCCCCGCTGACCACCGACCAACTGGTCAGCTCCCTTCGGAGCCTTGGTAGGGAGCGGGAGCCGACTCCGTGATCCACCTGAGCGAAGTCCGGTACACGTACCCGAAGGGAGGAGCAGAGGCGATCCGGGGAATCAGCCTGGACGTGTCCATGGGCGAGACCCTGTTCGTCCTGGGCCATAACGGGGCCGGCAAGTCGACGATGCTCCGCTTGTTCAACGGGCTGCTCAAGCCCGGTTCGGGGACGGTCACGGTCGACGGCACCGACACGAGGGAGGTGAGGCCCGCCCAACTCTCGCGAACCGTGGGGCTGGTGTTCCAGAATCCTGACGCGCAGTTGTTCCGGGACCGGGTCTCCGAAGAGGTGTCCTTCGGCGCCGAGAACGGCTCGGGAGATGACGACGCTACCGAGCGCCACGAGCGAGCGATGGCCCTGCTCGACCTCGAGTCGGTCGCGGACCACAACCCCTACGACCTGACGCTCTCGTGGCGAAAGCGGGTTGCCATCGCGTCCGTGGTGGCCATGGGGACTCCCATCCTGGTGCTCGACGAACCCACCGGCGGGCAGGACGCAGACGGGACCCGTGTCCTCACCGACCTCATCTCCGACACGCGCCGCCGCGGCCACGGCTGCGTCGTGGTCACCCATGATGTGGATCTGGCTTTCGACTGCGCCGACCGGGTCGTGGTGCTCCGGGACGGCAAGATCCACCTGGAGGGCAGTCCGATGTCGGTGCTCGGGGACCCGCTCCTGTCCAGAGCCGGGGTGGAGCCCTCCACCATGCATCAGATCTCCGGTGGCATCGGGTTGGACCCGCCGGCGCGCGGGGTTGATGAACTGGAAGAATATCTCGAAGGCGCAGGAGGTCGGACCCCATGAAGCATGATCCGCTGAGCACCGACAGGTCCCAGCACCACATCCGTTGCCTGCCCGGTGACGTCGCCGAACGGGTACTCCTGCCGGGCGATCCCAAGCGAGCCGAGTTGATCGCGGGCCTTCTCGACGATGCCCGCCACGTCGCCACCAATCGAGAGTACACCACCTACACCGGGACCTACCGGGGCATGCCGGTGTCCGTCACGTCTACCGGTATCGGCTGCCCGTCTGCGGCCATCGCGATCGAAGAACTCACCAGCGTGGGCGCCAAGACCCTCATACGAACCGGGACCAGCGGGTCGATGAGTCCCGACGTGGGGCCGGGTGAGGTGATCGTCGGTACGGCCGCGATCCGGGAAGAAGGAACCGGAACGTCCTACCTCCCGATCGAGTTCCCGGCCGTGGCCGACCTCGACCTGACCTACTGCCTGCGGGCGGCGGCCGAGACGCTGGGCCTGCCGGTTCGGGTGGGGGTGCTCCACTCGAAGGATTCCTTCTACTCCCACCGCGATCCTGACCGGCTCCCGGTGGCCCGGGAGATGCGGGGCAAGCGGGCGGCCTGGAAGGCGGGTGGCGCGCTAGCTTCGGAGATGGAAAGCTCCACCCTGTTCGTTCTCGGGTCCATGCTCCGGGTCAGGACCGGATCCATCTGCCTGGTGGCTAGCTCCCATGACGCTTCCACCCGGCTGACGCCGGAAGAATCGGAGCGCCTGGTCGAGAGGGTGGTGACCGCCGCGCTCGACGCTCTGGTTCTCGACCGATCGAACGCCACGGGAGGCAGCACTCGATGACCACACGAATCGACGTCCACACCCACTTCTACCCCACGTCCTACCTGGCCGGCCTGGAGAAGCGACGTGAAATGCCGCGCGTCTACCGGGACGGCGAGGTCCGGCGTTTCGTGATCTTCCCGGAGGAGGAAGCCGACCCGCGCATCGGTCGCCCCATCGAGGACGGCTGGTGGACGATCCCCGGCAAAGTCGGCTTCATGGACGAGAACGCCATCTCACGATCGGTCATCTCGCTCGGCAACCCCTGGATGGAGCCCTTCGAGGGACAGCACGGAGTCGAGCTCACGAGGGTGGTCAACGACGAGTTGGGCACGCTGGAGGAGAAGACGGAGGGCCGGCTGGTCGGCCTGGGCGCCCTTCCCGCCACCGGTGTCCCGGAGGTGTTGAACGAGATCGAGGCCATAGACGCCCACCCCAGCCTGCGCGGGATCGTGACGGGCCCGAGGATCGCCCACTTCCGGCTTGACGACCCGGAACTGGAACCGGTCTGGGCGGCACTCGAGTCCCGGCAACTCCCCTTGCTGCTCCACCCCCAGGACGGCATCGCCCTCGACCTCCTGGAGGGCTACGGACACGTGCTACCCGTCGGCGTGGGCTTCCCGATGGAGACCACCGCGGTGGTGAGCCGGCTCGTGTTCGGCGGCGTGCTCTACAACCACCCCGATCTCAAGATCATCGTCTCCCATGGTGGTGGAACGCTGTCGGCCCTGGTAGGCCGCCTCGACGCCGCCTGGCGATCGGACGAGATCGGCCGGACCAGACTTCCGGAACTCCCGTCCAAGTCAATCGCCCGCCTATACATCGACGCCATCACGTACGCCGCCGGCCCGTTCCAGGCTTCGATTGCCATGGTCGGGAGCGACCGGGTCATGTTCGGCACCGATCACCCCTTCTCGATCGAGGATGCCGGCGCCACGATGGACGCCATGGAAACAGTCGACGGCACGACCCGCCACTCGATCTTCGCCGGCAATGCCTCGGCTCTCTTCGCCCTGACCTGAGGATCGAAGCAAGTTCCAATCGGGCACCTAACCTACCCTCGGCATGCTTCGAAGACTTGGCCGGGTTCAGGTCAGCTTCTCGCCCTGGCTGGTGCCCGCTTATTGCGACTCTTGGATGCCCGCCGTTTGCGGTTGCTGCGCGGGTGCCGAGACCGGCTCTTGCTGGTCGGACGTCCCGGACCTCCGTGTTGCCTCCTGCGGGCCGTGGGTTGCCGGCTCGGATCGACGGGGGCCCTGCGGGGTTTGCGACGGCGGACCTTTCCGTCGAGCGGCTGGATGGCGGTGAGGTCCACATCGGTGACCGGCTGCCGCAGTCCCAGCCGGCGTTGCATGTGTCGGAGTTCTCTGACCTGATCGGGTGGGACGAGCGAGACCACGACGCCGTCCTTGCCGGCTCGGGCGGTGCGGCCTGACCTGTGGAGGTAGGCCTTGTGATCGGCGGGAAGGTCGTAGTGGATGATGGCGCTGACATCCTCGACATGGATTCCTCGTGCGACCACATCGGTGGCGATCAACGCCTGCACCCTGCCGGAGGCGAAATCCTTCAGCGCCCTGGTGCGTTGGTTCTGGTTCCGCCCGCCGTGGATCGCCGCGGTCAGGATGCCTGTCCGACTGAGTTGACGGGCTACCCGATCAGAGCCGCGGCGGGTTCGGCAAAAGACGATCGTGGGTCCCGCAGCATCGATCGTGCGGGCACTGACCTCGATTCGCTTCGTCCTTTCCACGTGCCAGAACACATGGTCCGCATCGACGACGTCGGGAGTCCCCTGTCCGATTTCGTGCCGTACAGGGCGGTGCTGGTAGTCGCGGGTGAGTGAGGCGACTTCGCTGTCCAGCGTGGCGGAGAACAACATCGTCTGGCGCTTGGCCGCGGTCTGGTCGAGCAAGCGCCGAACAGCGGGGATGAACCCCATATCGGCCATGCGGTCGGCCTCGTCTATGACGATGATCTCGACCGCGGAGAGCTCGGCCACACCTTGATGGATCAGGTCTTCGAGGCGCCCGGGGCACGCCACCAGTATGTCGACGCCGCCGCGTAGAGCCATGATCTGGGGGCCGTAGCCCACGCCGCCGTAGACGACTGCCACGCGGACCTTTCCTGAGAAGGAACGAAGCTCGGTTGCGATCTGATCGGCGAGTTCGCGGGTCGGGGCCAGTACGAGCCCTCTAGGCCTGCGCGGTGCGGCACGGCCTACTCTGGCCACGAGGGGAATCCCGAAGGCCAGAGTCTTGCCCGAGCCGGTGGGAGCGCGGCCGCACACGTCGCGGCCCGTCATTGCGTCGGCCAGAGTGGCTGTCTGGATCTCGAACGGTCGGGTGATACCGCGCCGAGCAAGAGCCTGGCCTATGGGTTTGGGTACGCCCAGTTGGGCGAATGTGGGGGGCATTGGTCTCCTTGACCCGCGTGACGCGGGCTTCTCATGGGTTCGGTGGCGCCTCGATGGGGCGATGCCTCGAAAGGGCGGTAAAGAAGAGCGGTCTTCTCAGGATTGGTTCACGATGACTGGAAGAACCAAGACCCGTCTGCGAACCCACCAACCGGCCTAGTAGCCGGATCGCGAACGAGAGTACCACATCTGGCGGCGCGATCCCGACTGCGATGACCACCGGACGGGGGAGCATCGAGTTGCCTCGCTCTTGACGGAATGAGCGTTGTGGCGACGTCACCCTCGCCCGGTCCTCGGCAGAGCGTCCTGCGCAACGCCTGCCGAGCGTGGGAGAGTGCGAACTCCATCCGTTCCTACCGGCCTCCTAGGATCGGCCTCGGCACGGGCAATAAGGTGTTCACCATGATCGAAGAGCGATTCTCCATGGCCGGGCGTAGGGCCGTCGTGACCGGTGGGGGTGGGGGGTTCGGTCGGGCCTTCTGCCGGATCCTGGCCGAGGCGGGGGCCGAGGTCATCCCGGTGGACATCGATCCGGCCGCCGCCGCGGAAACCGCTGCTCTGGTAACCGGGAACGGCGGTCAGGGATGGGCGATCGAATGCGACGTGGCGGATGCGACCGCTGTCGAATCGATGGCCGAGCGGCTGGCGGACACCGGCTCGGGCGTGGACGTGCTGATCAACAACGCCGGCAACTCCCCGCCGTCGCGGCGGGTGGCCGACATCCCGGTCCAGGAATGGGATGACGTGATAGCGGTCAACCTTCGCAGCGCGTTCCTCTGCACCAGAGCCCTGATACCCGCGATGCTGACCACGGACAACCCGTCCATCGTGAACATCGCCTCGGTGCTCGGGATGCGGGGCTTCCATCCGGACGTCATCTCCCAGGCCGGATACGCCGCCTCCAAGGCAGGCATGATCGGACTAACCCTCCAGACTGCGGCCGACTACGGGGAGTTCGGGTTGCGCGCCAACGCGGTAGCCCCCGGCTGGCACCTGGGCACCAACCTGAGCAAGCGGGCCGGTAACTTCGCTACCCCCGAGCAGGAGGCGAGCCTCCAACGGACCATCCACGAGCGGATACCGCTCCGGCGAGCCTCCACCGCCGAGGAGCTCGCTCCCCTGGTCCTTTACCTGGCCAGCGACGCCTCCCGGTTCGTGAGCGGGGCGGTCATGACCCACGACGGCGGCTGGACGGCCATCTAGCACCGCCCCTGGGGACTACCGCTAAGCGGTAACATCCGGCATCGTGCCCGACCTCCTAGCAGCCACCCAGCACCTGTTCCCGGACCTGGTCGACCTGCGGCGGCTACTCCATCGATTCCCCGAGCAGGGCAACCACCTCCCGGAGACCCGCAGGATCGTGCTCGAGGCACTGGAAGGCCTGCCTCTCGACATCGTGCTCCATGAGACCACCAGTGGGATCGTGGCGGTGCTGGAGGGTGATCATCCCGGCCCGGTGACCCTGCTGCGGGCCGACATGGACGCCCTACCGGTGACGGAAGCGACCGGCCTGGGATTCGCCAGCCGCCATGACGGCTTCATGCACGCCTGCGGGCATGATCTGCACACCGCCATGCTGGTGGGGGCGGCACGGTTGCTGTCCTCCGTGAAGTCCGGCCTGGCGGGGACGGTGCTGTTCATGTTCCAGCCCGGTGAGGAAGGCTTCGCCGGGGCGCGTTTCATGCTCGAAGAGGGTCTGCTGTCCACGGTGAAGGACCGGCCCTCAAGCGCCTTCGCCTTCCATGTGAACACCTGGACGCGCACCGGCATGGTGTTCCACCGCAAGGGCCCGCAACTCGCCTCGGCCGATGAGGCGCGGGTCACGCTCCGGGGCAAGGGAGGTCATGCCTCGGCCCCTTACCTCTCCTGCGACCCGATCCCGGTGGCGGCGGAGATCGTCCTGGCCACACAGACCGCCATCACCCGCCGTATCAACGTCTTCGAGCCGGGCGTGATCACCTTCGCCACCGTCGCGGCCGGGACCACCCACAACGTGATCCCCGAGACCGCCACAATGGTCGCAACCATCCGAGCCGTCTCCGAAAGTACCCGAGATCAGCTTCACGCCTTGATCAACCGGGTGGTCCCGAGCATCGCGGCAGCCCACGGCGTGGAGGCCGAGGTCGAGATCAACCTGGGATATCCCGTGACCGTCAACGATCCCGATCACACAACTTGGGTGGACACGGTGGCCCGCGACACCCTGGGCGACGATCGCGTGGCGTGGATGGATTCGCCGGTCATGGCCGCAGAGGACTGGGGATACGTGCTCCGGGAAGTGCCGGGAACCATGTCGTTGCTCGGGGCCTGCCCTCCTGACCTGGAACCGGGCCAGGCACCGGGGCTCCACGCCGATCGGGCCGTCTTCGACGAGGAGGCCATCATCACCGGCACGGCCATGCATGCCGCGGTGGCCCTATCGAACGGACGGAGGAACGAGTGAGCACTACCTCCCAAGAGCCGAGTAGCCGGCAGTAGGGACTCCGGCCGGAGTCTCCCCGGCCCGAGGCGCCTCCTCAGGCGATGTTCGCAGCGATCCGGCGGACCCGCTCCGGGCCCAGCGGCAGGCGGGTCACCTTCTCGGGACAACCCAGCGCGTCGGCCACGGCATTGGCGACGGCCGCCCCCACCGCGGTGATGCCTCCCTCACCCGCTCCCTTGACGCCGAGCGGATTGAGCGGGCTGGGCGCTTCCTCGAGCAGCAGCACCTCCACTTCCGGCATCTCGGTGACCGTGGGCATCAGGTAGTCCATGAACGTGGCCGCCAGGGGCTGGCCGGACTCGTCGTAGGCGAAGTCCTCGAGTAGAGCGCCCCCGATGCCCTGGGCGGCGCCGCCGGCGATCTGGCCGTTGACCAGCTCCGGGTTGACCGCCTTGCCGACCTCGTAGCACACCACGAGCCGTTCCACCTCGACCCGGCCGGATTCGTGATCCACCCGGACGACCGCGGCGTGGATGCCGTATGGATACGCCATATGGTCCACCGTGAACCAACCTTCGGCGGCCAGGCCGGGCTCGCCATCCGTCAGGCCGGGACGGAGCCTGCGCGCCACCTCACCGAGGGTGATGACCGGCCCGCCCGCCGAACCCCGGACGAACACCCGGCCCCGATCGATGATGAGGTCGTCCGGGTCGGCCTCCAGCACCGAGGCCGCCACATCCAAGGCCTTGCGCCGCACGCGGCGGGCAGCGATCAGCGTGGCGGAGCCGGACATGACGGTGACCCGGCTGGCGAAAGCGCCCATCCCGTAGGGGAGGTCATCGGTCTGGCCGTGACGTACCCGGACCGATTCGATGTCCACGCCCAGCGCGTCGGCACACACCTGTGCCAGCACCGTCTCGACACCCTGACCGATCGAGGCCACGCCGGTGATCACCAGCACGTGCCCCGCCTCGTCCACCGTGACCTTCACCCCCTCGAACGGACCGAGACCGCTCTTCTCCACGAAAAACCCCATGCCGAGGCCCACCGACTCGCCATCCGACCGTCTCCGGGCGAGGTCGGCCGTCAACCGCTCGTAGTCCAGGTACTCGAGTGTCCGATCCAGGAGACCCGGGTAGTCACCGGAGTCGTAGGTCAACTCGGTGCCGAGCGCGGTGATCCCCCGCTTGAAGGGCATGCGCTCCGGCAGGACCAGGTTGCGGCGGCGAACCTCGGCCGGGTCGAGACCGAGCCGGTGGGCTATGACGTCGATCAGACGCTCACGGACGAAGGTGCTCTCGTACCGGCCGGGGGCCCGGTAGGTACCGCACGGGGTCTTGTTGCTGAGCATCACATGGCCACGGCTCCGGTATGCGGGCCAGGCGTACGGCCCCGGGAGCATGGAGGTGGTGAGCTCGGTGACCGTCACCTGATGGGTCCGCAGGTAGGCCCCCTGGTCCACCCAGAACTCGTCGACAACACCCCTGATCCAGCCGTCGGGTTCCACCGCCGCCCTTATCCGGTGGACCTGATCGCGGGAGTGGTTGGCGGCCAGCATGTGCTCCCGGCGATCCTCCACCCAGCGGATGGGGCGCCCCAGGCGGAGGGCGGCCAGGCACACCAGCACGTCCTCCGGATAGAGCTCTCCCCTGATCCCGAACCCTCCTCCCACGTGACCCTCCCGGAGCACGACGGCGGCGAGCGGGAGCCCGAGCATGGAGGCTATGGCCGCCCGGTTGTGGTGGGGTACCTTGGCGGCGCCGAACATCTCCAGCACCGATCTCATCGCGTCGTAGTGAGCCAGCGCTCCCCTGGTCTCCATGGGCACCCCGGAATGCCTCCCCACCGCCAACTCCATCTCCACGACGACCTGAGCGTCCCCGAACGCCCCCTCGAGATCGCCGTAGGCCTTCTCCACCACCGTCGTCTCGACAGCCCCCGACCCCGCCGCCACCGGATCCACCACCGGATCGAGTTCCTCAATCTGGGCGAAGACCAGCTCGGCGGCGTCCTCGGCCAGGTAGGGGTCTTCGGCCAGCACGATCCCGACCGGCTCCCCCACGTAGCGAACGTGGTCGCCGGCGAGGATGGGTTGGCGGAACCGCTCCAAACCCTCCACCCAGGGCATACGGAAGTCGATCGGAGTTACGTCCCGAACGTCGTCGCCGGTCCAGACCGCCTCCACTCCGTCCATGGCGAGCGCCTCCGAGGTGTCGATCCCCAGCAACCGGCCGCGTGCCACCGGGGAACGCACCACCCTCATGTGCAGCTGGTCGGGAAGGGACAGGTCGGCGGCGAACCGGGCCTTTCCTGTCAGTAGTGGTCGGTCCTCGATCCGCTTGACCGAGCTACCGACATAGCTCATCCCCGCATGACCTCGGCGGCCTGGCGCACCGACTTCAGTATGTTCTGGTACCCGGTGCAGCGGCACAGGTTGGAGGACAGCACGGCCCGCAGCTCGTCCTCGTCGGGATCGGGATGCTGTTCCAGGTACCCGGCCGCCAGCATCAGGAAGCCCGGAGTGCAGAAGCCGCACTGGAGCCCGTGGTTGTCCCAGAAGGCCTGCTGGATCGGATGGAGCCGGTCGCCGTCGGCCAGGTCCTCCACAGTGCGGAGGTCCATGCCCTCGCACTGGACGGCGAACATCAGGCAGGACCGGACCGGTTGGCCGTCGGCCAGGATCGTGCAGGCGCCGCACACGCCGTGCTCGCACCCCAGGTGGGTTCCAGTGAGGCCACAATCGTCCCGCAGGGTGTCTGCCAGGGTGCGCCGGGGCTCCACCCGGACCCGGTAGGACCGGCCGTTGACCGCGAGGGTGACTTCGACCTTGGTTCGCTCGCTCATGCGGGAATCCTCTCGCTCTCGCTTACCAGCCTACGCAGCCGGGAGGGGGTTGCAGGCACCTCGGCGATCTCGACCCCGAGGGGCAACAGCGCATCGGCGACCGCGTTGATGACGGCGGCCGGGGCGCCGATCGTGCCCCCCTCTCCCAGGCCCTTGGCGCCGGTGATGGTGGCTTCGGAGATGGTCTCGAGGTGGTGGACCTCGATAGTGGGAACCTCGGCCAGGGTGGGAGGCAAGAAGTCCATGAGCGAGGTGGTGAGGATGTTGCCCTCCCCGTCGTAGCGGATCTCCTCGTACAGCGCGCCGGCGATCCCCTGGGTGACCCCACCGTGGAGTTGCCCGTCCACGATCATCGGGTTGATGAGGCGCCCCGCGTCCTCCACCACCACGAACCGGTCCACGCGCACCCCACCCGTCTCCGGATCCACCTCCACAGTGGCCACATGGCAGGCATTGGAGAAGGTCCCGGCCGGATCGTAGGTGGCCGTCGCCGTGAGGCCAGGGGCCATTCCGGCGGCCAGGCGGTGGCTGGAGTGGTAGGCGAGGCGGGCCAGCTCCGCCACCTCGATCCCGGCGTCCGTACCCGCCACGGTCGCCCGGCCTGCCCGGATGATGATGTCCTCCGGCGCCGCCTCCAACTCCGCGGATGCGATGGCGGCCAGCTTGGCCGCCAGCCGGTCGGACGCCAGGCGGGCCGCTCCCCCGGCGATGACCAGGGACCGGCTGGCGAACGTACCCCAGCCGTACGGCGTGCGGTCGGTGTCGCCGTGAACGATCCGGACCCGAGCCGGCTCGACACCCAGTCGGTCCCCGATCAGCTGGG
The DNA here is from genome assembly GCA_028820935.1 of bacterium. Classification (NCBI taxonomy): domain Bacteria; species bacterium. Next base: position 64,717 of record JAPPHZ010000031.1, read on the forward strand.
CGAGGGTGGTCTCCAAGCCCTGGCCGTGGGGTGAGGCCCCCACCCGGGCCTCCACGTTGCCGGACGGGTCCATGGCCAGGTCCACGGTCTCGTATCCGGGCGTCACGTCCATGCTCCGGGCGGCGAAGGCCGAGGTCCCGTAGCCGGTGCGCTCGGAGAACACGGAGAAACCGACCCCTAGATAGCGGCCCTCGGACCGGGCTGCCGCCTGGCGGCCGCGGAAGTCCTCCAGGCCGATCTCCTCGACTGCCCGGTCCAGGGACTCCACGTAGGAGCCCTCGTCGTAGACCAGGCCGGTGGCCGAGGCGTAGGGGAACTCCGTTATCAGGTTGCGGCGCCTGATCTCGGCCGGGTCGATGCCGAAGCGGACAGCCGCCAGATCCATGAGGCGCTCCATGGCCAGGGTGATCACGGGTCTCGACACCCCACGGTAGGGCGCCATCGGGCAGGTGTTGGTGGTGACGCCCCGGGACCGGACCCGGTAGGTACGGAAGTCGTAGGGCCCTGGGAACTCGGCCAGCGCCATCAGCGGCTCCACCCCGCAGGTGACCGGGTAGCAGGAGTAGGCGCCGATGTTGCACAGCAGGTCGGCATCCACCGCCAGCAGCCGGGCGTCCGCGTCGAAGGCGCCGCGTACCCGGTAGTGGTGGTCGCGGCTGTGGAAGGACGACATCAGATTCTCGCGCCGATCCTCCACCCACGACACCGTGGCCCGGAGCCGTCTCGCCACCCAGGCCGTCACCACGTCCTCCGGGGCCAGGCAGAACTTCTGCCCGAATGCTCCTCCCACATCCGGAACCACCACCCTGAGGTCGGACTCGGGCATGCCGAGCAGGTCGGCTAGGACGGTACGGACCACGTGAGGCGACTGGACGGAAGCGGTAAAGGTGGTCCGCCCCGAACGGGGGTCGTAGGCGGCAATCGAGCCTCGAGCCTCCAGAGGGAGGGCGTTCTGGCGCCGGGACCGCAGATCGAAGTCCACCACTACCGCCGCGCCGGAGAAGACCTCGTCCACCCGCTCGGTCTCGAAGCGGGCGTCTACCACCACGTTGTCCTCCACGTGGTCGTGAACGGCCGGAGCGCCGGGGCGGAGGGCTTCGGGGGCGTTGATCACGCAATCCTCGGACTCGATGTCCACGAAGACCTTCTCGGCGGAATCCTCCGCCTCCTCGGGCGTGGCCGCCACCACTACCGCGACGGGCTCACCCACGAATCGGACCTTGCCGGAAGCCAGCACCGGCTGCTCGATGGGGTGGAAGTCCGGCCGGTGGAGCAACGGCCGGATGGGACGCACCTCCCTCAGGTCCTCGGCGGTGAAGGCGGTGATCCCTTTAGGCGCCTCGATGGAAACGATCCGGCCGTGGGCGACCGGGCTACGGACGAACCTCAGGAAGGAGGCATCCCGGGTGAGGTCGGCCACGAACCGGCCGTCGCCGGTGAGTAGGGGTGGGTCCTCGAAGCGCGGGAGTGGCTGCCCGATCCACGGGATCACGCGGCGATCGCCTGCTCAAGGGCTCGTCGGGTCAGGGCGCGCACCAGGTCCCGCCGGTAGCCGGCGGACCCGTGGATGTCGCCGACGGCGTCGATCTCGAGAGCGGCGATCTCGGCGGCGGCGCGGAATGACTCCTCGGTGGCGGGTTGGCCCTCCAGCGCCTGCTCCGCCTCGCCGGCTCGGAGTGGGCGATCGCTCACCCCACCGAGCGCGATGCGGGCGTTCCCGACCCGCCCGTCATCGGACTCGAACGCGACCGCGGCCATGGCCAGGGCGAAGTCACCCGCTCGGCGGCTGAACTGCTGGAACCCGATCCGGGTGCGCGGCGAGAGCCTGGGCAGGCGAGCCTCCACCAGGAGCTCCTCGGGTTCGAGAGCAGTGGTGAATACCGTCTGGAAGAAGCCGGCGGCAGGGATGTCGCGGCCACCGGACGGACTCCTGGTTGACAGTTCGGCATCGAGCAGCAGGGCGATCACGCACCACTCGGCGGCGGGGTCGGCATGGGCCAGGCTGCCCCCGAACGTGCCCCTGATCCTGATCGGCAGGTGGCCGACGTGGTGAGCGGCCATGGTCAGGAGGCGGCCGGTGGGGCCTTCCGTGACCGGTCGCTCGAAGGTCACGTGGCGGACCATCGCTCCGATCCGGAGGGTGTCGCCGTCCTCCTCGAGATAGTCGAGTTCGTGCAGCGGGTTGATGTCGACCAGGACCGCAGGGCGGGCCAGGCGGAAGTTCATGGCCGGCACCAGGCTCTGGCCGCCTGCCAGGATCTTGGCCTCGTAGCCGTACTCGCCGAGGTGGGCTACCGCCTCGACCACGGATCGGGCCTGGTGGTAGTCGAACGGAGCAGGCTTCATGAGGGCCGGAGTGTAGTATCCGGGCGCCAACCCGAGGCCTTACCGACCCATGACCCCACAGCAGCGGCCGGCGCCTGTCGGTGGTATCGGAAGCTCCATCCGGCGCCATGAGGACCCTCCGCTGCTGGCCGGCAGGGCCCGCTACGTAGCCGATGTCCGGCTTCCGGGCATGCTCACGATGGTGGTGGTCAGGGCGCCCGTCGCCCACGGCACGATACGGAGCATCGACTGCCTCGAAGCCCGCCGGCTGCCGGGAGTGGAGGCGGTATTCACCGCGGAAGAAGTGAACGAGTCGCTCGGAGGCATACCCAGCATCCCGCCCCGGGTCTCGTTCGACGACACCGTGATCCCCTACCTCCAGCCGATCATCGCCCACGACCGCGTGCGCTTCGTCGGCGAGCCGATGGCGGTGGTGGTGGCCGGTGATCGGTACGTGGCGGAGGACGCCGCCGATCTGGTTTTCGCCGACATCGACACCTGCCCACCGATGTTGGACGCAGGCGCCGAGGACCGGCCAGGCCGGCGCCTGTTCGAGCCGGAGAACCTGGTGACCACCCTCGAAGCCCGCTTCGGCGACGCAGGACGGGCGTTCGCGGAGGCGGAGGTGGTGGTCGAAGCCGAGCTTGCCACCGGCCGCCACAGCGGAGTGCCGATGGAGACGCGGGGCATAGTGGTCGAGTTCGACCCGTCCGGCGAACGGCTCACCGTCCATGGCGCGACCAAGGTGCCGCACTGGAACCTGGCCACCACCACCGCTCTCCTGGGCATGCCTCCCGGCCGTCTACGCATGCGCGAGACGGCGGTGGGGGGAGGCTTCGGAGTGCGCGGCGAGTTGTATCCGGAGGATGTGCTGGCGGTATGGGCGGCCGACCGGCTGGGCCGATCCGTGGCTTGGATCGAGGACCGCAGGGAACACCTCCTAACGGCAAACCACTCCCGCGAGCAGTTCCATCGGGCGCGCATCGCGGGTGACCGGGAGGGCCGGATCTCCGCCATCGCATCGGACTTCGACATGGATATGGGCGCCTACGCCCGCACCCACAGCATCCGGGTGGCCGACCTGACCCTGTCGATGATCCCCGGTCCTTACGACCTGGAGGCGTACCGGGGAACGGCCCGGTGCGTGGTCACGAACAAGACCCCCACCGGCACCTACCGGGCTCCCGGCAGGTTCGAATCCAGCTTCGTGCGGGAGCGGCTCATCGACCTGTACGCCGCCGAGATCGGCATGGACCCGGTCGAGGTGCGGCGCCGCAACCTGATCAAACCCGATCGGATCCCCTATTCCCGCCCGCTTTCGTCAACCGGCGAGCCGATGCTTTTCAGCGACGGCGACTTCCCGAGCATCCTCGACCGGCTGGTCGGCTCGTTCGACTGGAAGGGGCTCGAGCAGCGCCGGGAGGCGGGCGAGCAGGTCGGGGTCGGTGTGGCGATGTTCATGGAGAAGTCGGGCTTGGGTCCGTGGGAGACCGGCGCCGTCGAGGTCGATCCCGACGGTCTGGTCCGGGTCCGGTCGGGATGCTCCTCGGTCGGCCAGGGCATCCGCACTGTGCTGGCTCAGATCGTGGCCGATCGGCTCCAGCTCGATCACGCCCGGGTACGGGTGGAACTACTCGACACGGACCGGACGCCCTACGGGATCGGAAGCTACGCCAGCCGGTCGACGGTCACCGCCGGGAGCGCCCTGGTGCAGGCCGCCGACGAAGTGGTGCGGATCACCAAGCAGGTTGCGGCCGTGGACTTCGAGGTGGACGCAAGCGACCTGGACTACCGGAACGGCTCCGTCTTCGTATCCGGATCGCCCGAGTTCAGCCTGTCCATCTTCGAGGCCGCCGCCCGGCTCCATCCTGTGACGGCCCGCAAGTACGGAAGGTCCGAGCCCGGCCTGGCCGTGGACTCGGTGTTCGAGGCGGAGCGTGTGGTCTACCCGTGCGGCGCCAACCTGGCCGTGGTCCGGGTGGATGGGGAGACGGGCGAGGTGGCGGTCGAGCAGTTGATCCTGTACTACGACATCGGGAGGGCGATCAACCCGATGCTGGTGGCGGGACAGATGGAGGGAGGCGCTATCCAGGCGGTAGGGGGCACGCTGTACGAGCAGTTCGCCTACGACGGAGACGGCAACCCCTTGTGCGGATCGTTCATGGACTACCTGTTGCCCACCCTCGCCGAGACGCCGACCATGACCGCCCTCATCGGCGAGCAGGATCCGACCGCCACCAACCCTCTCGGTATCAAAGGAGCAGGCGAGGGAGGCGTCCCTGGAGTGGCCGCGGCCATCGCCACCGCGATAGAGCATGCCCTGGGCCGGCCCGGCCTCGCCAGCCGGCTACCCCTAACCCCCGAGAGAGTGCTCGCGCCCCAACCGTCGGACCACGGGCAGAGCGGCCACCGCTGACCGCCACGACGCAACCGGCCGGATTCCCGCGCCTATTCCTTCCCGGCCGATCTCCAGAGACCGGCGCCCACGGTCCCGAGCACCAGCGGGTTGAGCACCGCAACCAGATACCAGGCGACGTTGTCGGCTTGGCTGAGGGACTCGCCATCGGCCAGGTTCAGCAACCTGAACCACAGGGCGAAGAACAATATGGCGAGGGCGAGCGCGCAGTAGAACCCGGCCTGAGCCGCGAGGTACCGGCCTGCGGCGGCGTCGCGGGCGCCCGTCTTGCGAGTCCACACCACAGCCACCGAGACAAGGATGCCCGCGGCGGTGAGATAGTTCAGGATCCGGTACACGTCGCCCGGAGGGAGCACGTCGGAATAGAACGTGTGGAAGACGACCTGAACGGTGTAGATGATCGCGTACCCGAACAGCGCTCCGCCTACGGGCTTCCTGAGTGCGTCGGGCATCCGTCCCTCCTTGGAGTCGCGGCGGTTATACAGCCCTGGTGTAGCGTTCCCGCTCCCAGTCGCTGACGCTCTCCTGCCAGGCGCGTAGCTCCCACGCCCGCGAGATGGCGAAGTAGTCACTGAACTCCGCGCCTATGGCCTCCTGCAAGGCCGTATCTGCCCGGAAGGCCCTCAGGGCACTTTCCAGCGAGTTGGGCAGGGGCGGCAGGTCCGCCCGCTCGGAGACATCCCGGGTTTCGGGGGCCGGGGGGGACGCACCGTCCCTGATCCCGATCATCGCCGAAGCCAGCAGGGCCGCCAGTGCCAGGTAGGGGTTGGCGTCAGCGCCGGGACGGCGGCACTCGAGCCGGGAACGGGCCAGGCGGTTGCCCCGGATGGCCCGCACCGAAGTGGAGCGGTTCTCGTAACCCCAGCTCACGTTCACCGGCGCGAAGTAGCCGGGAACCAGCCGCTTGTAGGAGTTCACCGTGGGGTTCACCAGGAGGGAGGCGGCCGGAAGATGGTCGAGGATGCCCCCAATGGCCGACATGCACGTCGCGGGAAACTCACCTTCCGCAGTGGGGGCGAAGGCGTTGTGCTCGCCTTGCCAGAACGAGAGGTGGATGTGGCCGCTCGAACCCTCCTCGAGCGGCATGGTCTTGGCCAGGAAGCTGGCGGTGAGGCCCAGGGAGGCCGCCACCTCTTTGACGGCGAACTTGAGCAGGGCGGCGTCGTCGGCGGCCCGGAGCCCCCGCCGGGCGGATATGTTCAACTCGAGCAGGCCCGGACCGGCCTCGGTGTGGACCGCTTCGAGGTTCACGCCAAGACCCTCGAGGGCCGGGACCAGCACCTCGAGCAGCCGGTCGAAACGGCCGATCTCCCCGAGGCTGTAGCTGATGCCTGAAGAAAGCGGATCACCGGCGCTGTCGAAGATTCTCACCTCGTACTCGAAACCCGCCATCACCTCGTAGCCCATGTCCGCCAGGTCCGCCAACACATCCCGCAGCACCTCACGTGAGGCCAACCGGCATCTCGACCCGTCCGGCCAGCTCGGATCGGCCAGGCATATCCCCCAGCCCGGCCTCCATGCCAGCGGCCGGAGGGTGTCGGGATCCGGCTGCAGCAGGAGATCGGGCGCGCCGGTGTTGATCCCGTACTCCCGGTAGTCGGCGATCGGCATGTCGACCGGGTCCAGACCCAGCCACAGGTCGGTCATCACCGTGCCCTTGTCCACCGCCGACCGGAAGGCGCCGGGCCGGAAGGCCTTGCCCCGGACGGAGCCGTGGACATCCGGCATACCCAGGAGGACGAAGCCGTCGTCGGAAGGATTCCAGGTCATGTCGTTCCTCCGTTCGCCAAGCGGTCCGTGACCGTCCGGTCCACCTCCCCCACCACCCGGGCGAACCGTTCGATCATCTCGGCCAGTTCCTCGTCCGTACTCGGGAGGGCCGGGGCGAAGACCGTCTGATCCCCGGCATAGCCATCGGCGTTGGGGTGGGTGGACATCACGAGCAGGTCGTTCTCCAAGGCACAGGCGTCGATCAGCTCCGCGATCCCCAGCGAGTCGGGCGGTATGGAGACGCCATCCCGCGGATCCACGTACTCGACACCCAGGAGGAACCCGCGGCCCCGGACCTCCCCCACGATCGCATAACCCTCGAGCGCCGCCCGAAGCCGGTCGAGAAGGGCCGGCCCTCGCTCCGCGGCCAGCCCGGCCAAGTTGTGCCGCTCCAGGTAGTCGAGCACTGCGAGTCCGACCGCGCAGCTCAGGGGCGCTCCGTCCCAGGTATGGCCCAGGTCGAACTCCTTCGAGCCACTCGCCAACACTTCGTATACGGGTTGGCGGCACATGGTGGCCGCCAGCGGCATATAGCCCCCGCCCAGCATCTTGCCGATGGTCACGATGTCGGGAGTGATCGGTAGATTCTGGTAGGCGAACCAGCCTCCCGTACGCCCCATACCGGTGACCACCTCGTCGAAGCAGACCAGGAAGCCGTACCGGTCCCGCCGCTCCGCCAGCCCCTCCCAGAAACGGTCCGGGGGCGAGTAGCCCGGTAGGGACGCCCCGCTGACCGGCTCGCAGAAGAAGGCGGAGACGTTCTCGGGGCCTGCTTGCTCGATCGCCTCGTCGAGGGCGTCTAGCGCGGCACCTCCCGTCGGGTCGAACCTCGGGGTAGACGGAGGGATATGGAGATGCTCGGACAGGTAGGGATCCAACGGCGCCCGGAAGGTGGGGCGGCCGGTGAGCGACACCGTAGCCATTGTGCCGCCGTGGTAGGCCTGGGCCGGGGAGATGGCCCGCCACCGCGTGCCCTCCCCGCGATCCACGTGATACTGGCGGGCCAGCCGGAGAGCGGTCTCGTTGGCCTCGGAGCCGCCGCTCAGGAAACGGACCTTGGCCATCTCGGGGGCGATCTCCACCAGGCGAGCCGCCAGCCGCTCCTGGGGCCCGTTGGTGAAGTGGTGGGCGTAGTAGTAGGCAATATCGCCCATGGCGGTCTGGGCGGCGTCTGCTACTTCCCCCACCCCGTGACCGAGACCGGCCGTCATCGCGCCGCCCGAGCAGGCGTCGAGGATGCTCCTGCCGCCGATGGTGTACAGCCACACGCCCTCGCCCCGGTCGATACTCGGATACACCCGGTCGAGGTACTTGTGGAAGACGCTGGTGGAGGCGGCGTCGATGGTCAACTGGTCAATGCCCCCGGCCGATCCGGTCATGATCGGTCCCCTCCGGGTCCTGGCAGGGCCAGGCCGGCTATGTCCTCGGCGTAGCGCTCCAGCAACTGCGCCGCGACGGCTCTCGCTCTGGGCTCAATCCGCCGGGTCTCCTCCAGCAGGGCGTCGGGATCGACCCCCTCGTCGTCGAGCTCATGGCGGTAGGCCTCGACCCAGCCGTCCATGATCTCGTTGGTGACCTCCGGATGGAACTGCACCCCGAGGCTGCGTCCCACCACGAACGCCTGCGGGCCGGCTTCACTGTCAGCGATGAGCTCGCCTCCGGGCGGAACCGAGAAGGTGTCGAAGTGCCATTGGAACCAGGGTCCGGGAGGCACCAGGTCCTCGTTGGCGCTTCGTACCGGCAACCAGCCGACCTCGGACAACTCCCCCCGGTAGGAGTCGCCCCCTAGGACTCGCGCCAGCAACTGGCCGCCGAAACACAGGCCCAGGATCGGGACGTCGGCACCTTGAGCCTCCACCAGCAGGTCCTTCTCCCGGTCGATCCAGGGAATCGAGTCGTCGAAAGCCGCCAACTCTGAGCCGAGAGAGACGATGAGGTCGTAGCGGGTGGGATCGACGCAGCGGTCCTCGAGGTCGATGCGGTAGATCTCCACGACGGCGCCCTGGTCCTCCAACCACTCATGGACGAACCCGGCCGGTGTCGGATCCTCGTGCTGGACGATCAGGACGCGAAGTCCCGCGGACGGAACGCCTCCAGCGGACAGACTCGGGCCGAGCTCGTCCCTCACCTCTGCGGCGACCTCCCCGACCGCGGCGGCCATCCGATCCACCATCTCCCCGAGATCGCCGTCCGGGGTCGGGAAGGGCGGCGCGAACAGATGCTGGTCGCCTGCGAACCCGTCCCGGGTGGGCATGGTGCCCAGGACCAGGAGACCGTGACGGGCCGCGGCCCGCTCGATCCGCCCCGCCACGCCCAGTTCGGGGGGAAGGAAGGACCGGCCGTCCCGAGGATCCACGTAGTCGATCCCGAGCAGGTAGCCCCGCCCCCTGACCTCCCCCACGAGATCGTTGCCCGAGAGGGCTTCCTCCAGTTCCCGGCGGAGAGACGGACCCCGCGTCGCCACGTGGTCGACCCAGCCTTCGGACTCGAGGATTCCGAGCACCGCCAGACCCACCGCGCACGGCAGCGGCGAGCCGTCCCAGGTATGACCCAGCGAGAAGGATCGCACCGCGGAGGCGATCGCCTCGTACACGGGATTGCGATAGAGGACGGCCCCGATGGCGGTGTAACCGGCCCCCAAACCCTTGGCGGTAGCGATCACATCGGGGACGATGGGGAGGTCGTTGGCCGCGAACCAGTTACCGGTCCGGCCGATCCCCGTCACGACCTCGTCGAAGCAGATCAGGAAGCCGTGGCGCTCCCTGCGCTCCGCCAGCCCCTCCCAGAACCGGGCCGGGGGCGAGTAGGCGGGCAGCGAGGCGGCGCTCACCGGCTCGCAGAAGAAGGCGGAAACGTTCTCGGGACCGACCTGCTCGAGCGCCTCGTCCAGCGCATCGAGAGCCTGCTGCCCGGTCGCGTCGAAACGGGCTGTTGAGGGCGGAATGTGGCGGTGACGGGTGAGGTAGGGGCCGAAGGCGCCCTGCAATCCGGGCCTCCCGGTGAGGGCGAGGGTCTGCATGGTGGGACCGTGATAGGCCTGGGCGGGCGAGATGATCTGCCAGCGCTGCGGCTCACCGCGGGCGACGTGGTACATGCGGGCGGCCCGTATGGCGGCCTCGTTGGCCTCGGAGCCTCCTGTTACGAACCGCGCCCTAGTGAACCCCGGCGGCGCCACGTCCACCAGCTTCGCGGCCAGCAACTCCTGCCATGGATTGGTCAGGTGGTTGTTGTCCAGGTATCCGACCCGGCGGGATTGCTCCCAGACCAGATCGATGAGGTCGCGGCGGCCGTGGCCCAGGGTGGCCGCCATGGAACCACCACTCATGGCGTCCAGGTAGCGCTTGCCGGTGGAGTCCTCCACGCGGGCGCCGTCCCCGGCCACGATGATCCGATACGGCCTGGCCAGCTCGAGTTGGAGCACGGCCCCGGCCCCCGGCGCTACGAACGGTGCTCTCGACTGCAATCGACCTCCAATCGGTCCTCGCCGGCGTGCGGGCGGTCCCCTGTACTCTTGGAACGGAAGTGGCGCGCCCGCCGGAACGCTGCCTGTGGCCCGCCGGCAGGATACCAACCGCCGACGGCCCACCGGGTGTCATCCCGGCCCGGTGTCGCGGTTACCACCGCAAGCAACCAGCCTATGAGATTGGAGTGAGGGATGGATCCGGTCGCAGATTCCATCGAGATCATCGACCCGTCGACCGAACAGGTCATCACCCGGCTTCCCGCTGCGGGGGTGGAACACGCAGACCGGGCCGTCGCCAGGGCTAAGGCAGCCTTCGCAACATGGCGTAACGTCACGGCCGGCGACCGGGCCACCATCTTGCGACGCGTCGGCGCAGCCGTAGAGGAGCAGGCGGTGTCGCTGGCGCAACTGGAGTCGCGCAACGTGGGAAAGCCGATCAGCGATGCCTTGGGAGAGGTGGGAATGGTGGCGGCCACCTTCGCCTACTACGCCGGATCGCCCGAACGCCTGACCGGAAAGACGATCCCCGTGCCCGGCGGCGTGAACATGACCTTCAAGGAACCGATGGGCGTGGTCGGCCTGATCACGCCATGGAACTTCCCTCTCGCCATCGCCTCCTGGGGGGTGGCGCCCGCCCTGGCAGCCGGCAACACGGTGGTTCTCAAGCCGGCGCAACTGACACCGCTGACGGCCATCGAACTCGAACGCATCGCGCTGGAGGCAGGCATGCCGGAAGGCGTGTTCCAGGTGCTGGCCGGGCCGGGAAGGCTGGTGGGCGAGCGTCTCGTCGAGCACCCGGACGTGGCCAAGATCGGCTTTACGGGCTCGACCGAAGTCGGCAAACGGATCAGCGCCCGCGCCTCGGAGACGATCAAGCGGGTGACGCTCGAACTCGGTGGGAAGTCGGCCAATATCGTGTTCGCCGACGCCGATCTCGAGCAGGCGGCCGCCGCCGCTCCCGGCGCGGTATTCGGCAATGCCGGCCAGGACTGTTGCGCGCGATCCCGGATCCTGGTGGAACGCAGCGCCATGGACGACTTCCTCGGCCTGTTCTCCGCCAACGTTGCCGCCATGCAGGTGGGCGATCCCATGGACGAGGCCACCGAGATGGGACCCCTGATCACGGCGGAACACCGATCCAAGGTGGCCTCGTTCCTGGACGATGACACCACCGTGGTGGCCCGCGGGACCGCCCCCGACGGTCCCGGATTCTGGTTCGCGCCCACCGTCGTGACTCCGAACTCGCCCGGCGCCCGCGCGGTCACCGAGGAGATCTTCGGCCCCATCGCCTGCGTCCTGCCGTTCGACGGCGAGGAAGAGGCCATCTCCATCGCTAACGACACCGTCTACGGCCTGTCCGGATCGATCTGGACGGAGAACGGCGCCAGAGCGCTCCGGGTCGCCCGGGCGCTGGAGGCCGGCACCGTGTCGGTCAACTCCAACTGGTCGGTGCGGGTCGCCACACCCTACGGCGGCTTCAAGCAATCGGGCATCGGCCGGGCTCTCGGCCCCGACGCTCTCGACTACTACACCGAGCTCAAGAACGTCTACATGGCAACGGGCTGAACAGCGGCGAGCCTCGGTCGGCGCAGCAGTCGTGGGGCCGCCTAGGACCCGCCGTCCTCTCACTACGCTGTCGGCGATATGAGGTTCGAGTTCGAATCCGGCAAGGACTCTTCTACGTTACGCGCCATATTCGAGTTCGACGAACAATACGCCGGAGAGCGTCAAGAAGGATGGGGCCAGCCGATCACCTATTCGGGGCAAGAGATCACCTTCGACTACGGCGTGCGATCCATTCACCCGGACCTGTTGGGTCTTCTCTGCTTGATGATCTTCTATCCGTTCTCTATCCGTTCATAGGGCAACGAGTGATCTTCCCTAGCCCGGTGTCGCCAAGACTCGAGAAGGCGTTCAGAAGAGTCCCGTTCAAGCGTCAGTTCCGGTTCGACAATGTCGATCGTGGACTAGGAAAGTATGAAGGTTCGCGAATGGTTCTCTCGTTCGGAGGGGGGATAGATTCCAGCGCCGTCCGCAAGATGTTTCCCGAAGCATTTGTCGTACACGAAGCTCATATAAGGGACGGCCAAGTCGTTCCCTCCCATGCCCATGACGTGGTCCGGCACCTCGGTCCTGACCGGGGCCGGGTGGTGACTACGAACCAACGGTACGTCTCACATCCGGGCGGATGGCACGGGTGGACTTGCGCGTTTGCCACGTCCCTGCTGATGGCAACGGACTACCGGTTCGGGATCATCCTGATGGGGTCGAACCTCGGGGGCACCCTCCTTCGCAACGGGATTCGTTACTACAACCGGTTCAAAGCCAGAAAGTGGCACGGACCAACCGGGAACTTCTGGCAATCGGCATTCGACGACATCGGAATACCCGTCTTCTCACCCGTATCCGGTGCGAGCGAGTACCTCACGATGGCACTATCCCTCGACCTTGTCCGTTCGGGAAGAGTGGTCTACTGCATGGAGCGGGACGGCGGGGCTTGCCACCGGTGCACCAAGTGCATGCGAAGGGATGTGATTCGTACTCTGGTCGATGAAGGACACCGCGCCGACTGGGAACCGTACGACCGCAAGGACATACATGAGTTCCTTGAGCGCGAGCCCCTGTACGAGGCCTACATCTTCTCCTTTGCCCGCGATCGTGTGAAGACCCTGCCACCCTTCATGACATCCAGACTCGGGGGCATTCCATCGATCGAACTGGACTGGCCCATGAGGATCCATCCAGGCACGTTCCGCTTCTGTGACAAGGCTTGGAGACCGATGATCCGCAAGAGAGTTCTCGGACACGCGGAACCGATGACACGAAGGCATGTGTCGGAGATGAAGAAGTGGGACGTGATGCGGCCTCAGCCGTCGCGCCGTCCCTGGATGGGCCTCGGACTTCCTGGCTCCAACCGTTCCCGGCCAGGAAGCTGAACGCCGGGACCAACCAGAGGGAGACGCCAGGGTCCCACACCGTACAGCTGGTCGCCGACCCTACCGGTAACGAGTTACCCGGCGTGGCGGAGTTTTCGGGTCGCTTCCAGGTCGAGGCGGTAGTCGGCGGGTAGACGTACCAGTTGGCCGTCCTCGCCCAGGTACTCGACCACCACGCCGTAGTCACGCCTCGCCGCCTCCACGGAGACGTAACCCTCGATAACGTCCCATAGGACAGCCTCGGGGTCCCGGGTGAACGGATCTCCGTAACCGCCGCCGCCCGGCAGGTTGAGCTGGACCCGGCTGGCGGGGTCGAGCACCAGCAGGCGTTTCGGTTGGGCCTCCTTGGCGCCGTCGATCCGGAACTCGCCGGCCGCTCCGTACCCTCCTCCCAGCAGCCCCTCGGGCGGGTAGGAGATGCGATCGACCATGCCCGACACGGTCCATGGCTCGTCGGTGACACAGCTCATCTCGGTCCACTGGCCCAGCCCGCCTCTGAACTTGCCGGCTCCGCCGGAGTCGGTGCGTAGTTCCCGCCGGTGCTGGACCATGGACGTGAGGGTCTCCACGGACTCGGCCAGCACCCCCGCCACCCCGCTGGGGAAGCCTGTCGTGTTGAGGCCGTCCTTGGACGCCCGCGCCCCGGCACCGCCGCACTGGAAAAGGCTGAAGGTGAACCGGTCGTCCGACCGCCGGGGCCTCCCCCGCCAGATCGAGATCCAGATCGGGTCGGAGCCGGGCGCCATGAGCCGGTCGGGCAGGGCCTCCGCCAGCGCCCCGAACACGACACCGGGCAGGAAATGGCCGATGATGTGCCGGGAGGCCACCGCAGCCGGTTCCAGGCAGTTGAGGATCGACCCGGGAGGGGCCGAGACGTGCACCGGACGGAAGGCGCCGTCGTTGTGGGGGACATCGGGGCTGATGGCCGCCTTCATCGCGAACGACGCGTAGGCGTGGGTGTAGTTGAAGACCACGTTGATTCCCCGGACGCTCTCCGGCGACGAGCCGGCGAAATCGATGAGGATGTCCTCGTCCTCGATGGTCACCTTCGCCTTGATCAGGATCGGCTCCTCGAAGCCGTCGCTCCAGGTCTCGTGCTCGTGGACGCCGTTGGGAATCTCCCGAATGGCGCTACGCATGGCCTCTTCCGAGCGGGTGATGATCTCGTGGGAGAGGGGATCGATCGAGTCGAGATCGAACTCGTCCATGAAGCTGAGCAGCGCCCTGGCGCCGACGTCATTGCAGGAGGTCTGGGCATACAGATCGCCCACCGTCTCGTCAGGGGTGCGGACGTTGGCACGGACGATGGAGATCAGATCCTGGTTGATGGCGCCCCGGTCGTACAGCTTCATGATGGGGATGCGCAGACCCTCCTCGTACACCTCCCGGGCCTCGGCCGAGAGTATCCGCCCGCCGATGTCGGCCGCGTGGCAGGTGTTGGCGAAGTAGGCAACCTCGATGCCGTTCTTGAAGACCGGCGTCAACACCGTTATGTCATTGATCTGGCCGGCGGTCATCCAGGGATCGTTGGTGAGCAACACGTCGCCGGGGCTCAGGCTGCCCGGGGGGTACTCCTTCAGGAAGTGGCGCACGCCGGTGGCCATGGCGTTGATGTGCCCGGGGGTCCCGGTGACCGACTGGGCCATCATCCAACCGTTGGTGTCGAAGACCCCGCAGGCCAGGTCCTGGGTCTCTCGCACGATGGTGCTGAACGCCGTTCGCTGCAAGGCCACCTGCTGCTCGTTGACGACCGAAAGCACCCGGCTCCAGAGCACCTCGATGAGGACCGGATCCAGACCCGTCCGAGTGGTCATGCTGCCCCTCCCAGCGAGACGACGATGTTGAACCTGTCGTCCACGCGCACCAGGCCACCCGGCCCGATGATGGCGGTGGACTCCCGCTCCTCGATGATCGCCGGCCCGGCCATGGTCGAGCCGGGACCCAGCCGGTAGCGGTCGTAGACCGGCGTGGTCACGAATCCCCCCACCGACGGGAAGAAGGCAGGCCGCTCACCCTTGCGGGCCGACTCCGCATCGCCGGTCACGTCGCCCCTGGCCGTCTCGACAGGCATGGGCCGTGGTCCCCGGCTCACCACCCGCCAGGTGAGGGCCTCGAGCCCGACCGGAGGCCCCTCCCGGCCGTAAAGGCTCTGGTAGACCCGGTCGAACTCCTCGTACATCGTTCGGCGCTGGCGGACCGTCAGCGTCCCGTCGGGGACCGGAACCCGTATCTCGTGGCCCTGGCCCACATAGCGAATGTCAGCGGTCCTCGTGTGAGTGATCTCGTCGGGTCCGGCGCCCGACTCGACCAGAAGGTCGGTTCCTTCCCGCTCCATTTCCTCGAAGATGCCGTTCACCGCACCCCAATCCAGCTCGTCGAGCCTCCCGTAGTAGGACCGCACGAAGTCGAACGCCAGCGGAGCCACCAGGAGCCCCATCGCGCTGGTGACGCCGGCGCCGTACGGCAGCACCAACTCGGTGCTGCCCAACAACTCGGCTACGCCGTAGCCATGGACGGGTCCGGCGCCTCCGAAGGCGACCACCGGCAGGGCTCTAGGGTTCTTCCCCCGCTCCACGACGTGGACCCGGGCGGCGTTGGCCATGGCCTCGTTGACGACCTGGTGAACCCCCCAGGCGGCCTCGGGCACCGACATCCCCAGCCGATCGCCGATTCTTCGGGCGATGGAGGCCTCCGCAGCGGCCACGTCCAGCCTCATGGCGCCCCCCAGGAAGTAATCGGGGTCCAGGTAGCCGAGAACGAGATCGGCGTCCGTGACCGTGGGGGAGTTCCCGCCCAGGGCGTAACAGACCGGTCCGGGATCGGCGCCGGCCGAGTCGGGACCCACTTTGAGCAGCCCCAGGGAGTCGACCCTGGCAATGGACCCCCCGCCCGCGCCGATCTCGATCATCTCTATGACCGGAACCTTCACCGGGAGACCGGAGCCCTTCTTGAAGCGATAGCGGCGGTCCACCTCGAAATCGTGGGTGACGAGCGGCTCGCCCCCGTCCACCACGCTGAGCTTGGCGGTGGTACCCCCCATGTCGAAGGACAGCAGCGAGTCGCGGCCCATGGCCGTCCCTACCGCCGCCGCCGCCAGTGCTCCGGCGGCCGGACCCGACTCCAGGAGACGGATCGGGAACCGGACGCAGGTGTCGAGGGTTGCCACACCGCCGCTGGAGAGCATCACGAACAACTGCCCCTCGAAACCCATTCTCTCCAGGCGGCTGCGGAGACCATGCAGATAGTCCTCGACCAGAGGCTGGACGTATACGTTGGCGATGGTCGTGGACGCTCGCTCGAACTCGCCTATCTCGGGAACGACCTCCGAGGAAAGGGAGACCCGCATTCCCGGGGCCTCTCCACTGACCACATCGCGAGTTCGTTCCTCCGAATCGGGATTGGTGAAGGAGTGGAGGAAGCAGATCGCCACCGCCTCCACGCCGGCGCCGGCCAACTCACGGACCAGGCGCGTCACGTAGTCCTTGCCGAGTTCGACGGCCTGCGTCCCGTCGGTCAGGGTTCGCTCCGGGACGTCGAAGCGGAGATGGCGCGGTACGAGCGGGCGGGGATGCTCCAGGTTCAGGTCGTACAGCTCGTAGCGATGCTCGCGGCCGATCTCTATGGAATCCCTGAACCCCGAAGTAGTGAGCAGAGCCGTCCGTGCCCCCTTGCGTTCGATGATGGCATTGGTGACCAGGGTGGTTCCGTGGACCAGATGGCGGACCGACGCCCCGGTATAGCCCGAACGATCGAGCGTCCGTTCCAGCACCTCCTCGACCCCTAGTGACGGATCGGGAGTGGTGAGCACCTTGCCGATCTCGACCTGGCCGGATTGGCCGACCATCATGAGGTCGGTGAAGGTGCCGCCGATGTCGACACCTATCCGCAACTCGTTACCTGCTGATCCGACCATATGAACGCCTTGAGAAGACTCAGATTCGATGAGTTACCATATTAATAATGGTATTGGCGATAAATAGATCCGTAACCCGGTAGTTCAAACGCGAACCAACTGTTTTGCTTAACCAATACATATAAACACTAGAAAGCAGAACGGGATAAGTTGCCGACTGACATCTCCACCTATTATATTCTGCCGGACGTGGCATCCCAAGCGGGAGGAGTTGGTTGTGCCCAAATCAATGGACCGAAGAGAGTTTCTGAGGCGTAGCGGTCTCATGATCGGGGTGGGCGCCGTTGCTCCGACCGTTCTGGCAGCATGCGGAGGGGACGACACTCCGGCCACCACCGCAGCCCCGGCCACCACCGCAGCCCCGGCCACCACGGCAGCCGCAGCCCCCGCCACCACGGAGGCGGCCATGGCGGAGGAGACCACCACCACGGCAATGATGGCCGATGCTCCGGCGGAGTTCGAGAGCATCACGCTCGCGCAGGTGGGCGGGTGGATCTCGCTCGACAACAACCGGACCACCGCCGGCGCCCTCGCCTCGGGCCAGCACAACTTCGAGGGTTTGTTGATCAAGCTTCCCGACCGGTCGTTGATTCCGGGCCTGGCGGCCGAGATGCCCCAGCAGGTCGACAGCACCACCTATAGCGTGAAGGTAAGGACGGACCGGACGTTCACCGACGGCTCGCCGATCAAGGCCTCCGACATCGCGTACGGATTCGACCGCCTGGCGCCCGAGAGGGAGTTGGGGTCGCCCTTCACGGCATACATCTCGTTCATCGAGTCGGTCGAGGTCGTCGCCGACGACGAGCTCCGGTTCAACCTCACCCAGCCGATCCCCGAGGACGTCCTGTTCCAGCGGATCTCCGGCATCAATGCCTATCCCGAAGCGGTAGTGGAGGCGATGGGCGGCATGGACTACTCGTTCGCGCCGACGCCTTCTTCGGGTTCGATGATGGTCGACGGCCCGTTCGACACCGAGATCAACACGTTCAAGCGGTACGACGGATACGAGGGTCCCCAACCCCTGGCGGCCAAGGACATCACCTATCTGGTCATTCCTGAACTTTCGGGCCGGATCGCCCAGGCCGAGGCCGGTCAGGTGCAGATCCTGGACGGCGTGTCGCCGCAGCTCTACCGGGCTATCGAAGACTCGCCGAACCTCAATCTCGGCGTTGCTCGGGAGACCACCTTCCTGGAGATGATCTTCTTCAACACCACCAAGCCCCCCTTCGACAACCAGCTGGTGCGCCAGGCAGTGATGTACTCCATCGACGCGCCGCAGTTGATCGAGATCGGCTTGGCAGGCGAAGGTCGGATCGCCCGCTCGCCGCTCCCTCCAGAGAGCGACCGGTACCGGGAACCGCAGATGCAGTACAACTACGACCCTGAGAAGTCGAAGGCATTGCTCAGGGAGGCCGGATACGACCCGGACAATGCGCCGGTGCAATTCCAGCTCGGTGTTGTCGAGTGGGCGTACGTCTACCCGCAGGCGCCCCTGCTCGCCCAGACGATGCAGCTGGGCGGTTTCGACCCGCTGCTCTTGGTGGACTCGATCGACGCCCGCTGGGTGTCCGACATCATGCGGCCCGAGGGCGGCGGCCCCGCCCGGTACGACGCCTGGGTGGCCACCATCGGTTTCGAGGTGTTCACCTACGACCCGGACAACCTGTTCCGCGGCTGGTGGGGTGGCTGGGCGGAGAACGCCAGCTTCGCCACGGAAAACGTGCCGTCGACGCTGAACGACCTGCTCGACCAGGCGCTGGAGGAACCGGACTTCGACAAGCAGAACGACCTGTACGCGGCGGCCAACGAGATACTCGTTACCGAGGCCGGTGCGGTTCCGATCCTGTTCCAGCCCATAGCCCACGCCTGGCACAAGTCGGTAGCCGGCTACCAGATGCCTCAGACGCTGGGCATGACGATGTTCGGCGTCCATCCGTCCGGCGAATAGCCGGCCGGCTCGGCAGATCAAGTAGCAACCGAGCCGATATCGGGTTGGTATCGGTAAAGGCCGGTAGGGCCTGATGGGAGCCGTGGGCAGGCTCGTACTGCAACGTCTCCTCCAAGCCCTACCGGTCATCCTCGGCATCACGTTCTACGTGTTCGTGATGCTGGAGTTCTCTCCGGTCGACGCTCGCTACGCAGGCCTGGGGCTGTACGCCAGCGACGAGGCCCGCGAGCAACTCGCCGAGGAATTCGGGCTCAACGATCCGGTACTCATCCGCTACGGGCGGTACGTCGGAGACCTTTCCAGCGGCGACTTCGGCCTGAGCATCTATGGCGACCGGCCCGTCTTGACCATCCTCGGCGAGGGCATCGGCATTTCGCTATCGGTGGCGGCGATTTCGTTGTTCCTCGCCACCCTGATCGCTTTCGTACTGGGGGTGAGCTCCGCCTATTTCGCGGGCAGCTGGTGGGACTCCACAGTCAGGGCGGTGACGCTGGGGGTACTCTCGATGCCGATCTTCTGGCTGGCTCTGCTATTGATTCTGACATTCGCCCTGGCGAACCCCATAGGGTTCACGTGGTTCCCCGCCGGAAGTTGGGTACCCTTCGCCGAGGACAAGATCGGATGGCTGAGGTCCCTGACCCTCCCCTCATTGTCGATAGCCCTTCCCGTGGGCGGATTCCTGACCCGCGTGGTGCGTTCTTCGGCGCTGGACGAGTTGGAGAAGGACTACGTACGTACGGCACGCGGGATAGGACTGCGGGACCGGGCGATCGTCCGCAAGAACGTTCTTCGCAACGCCCTGGTGGCCCCGTTGACCGTGCTTGGATTGCAGGCCGGCTACATCCTGGGCGGCGTGGTGCTGGTCGAGAGGGTCTTCAACCTCCGCGGCCTGGGCTGGAAGATGATCGACTCAGCCACAACCGGCGACTTCAACATCGTCACCGGGATCGCGATGGTCGGCGCGTTGATGTTCGTCCTCTCCAACCTGGCCGCCGACGTGGCGTTCATCATCTTCAAGCCGAGCGCCCGCGAGAATTCGTGACGTGACCGAAGCACGCGACCCCAGCCCCGAACACCAGCCACGGATCAGGTTCGGCCCCAAGTCGGTCGAGGCTGCGATGAAGGCTGCTCCCGCCGGTCCGTTGAAGATGGGGAGGCTGCCATTCCGGGCCAAGCTCGGGTTGGCATGGGTCGTGTTCGTCATACTCGTGGCGATATTCGCCCACTGGCTGTCTCCGTACGATCCCTACATGGTGGGGCTGACCTCTCCTAACACCGGGCCCGACTGGCCGGATCACATCTTCGGCTCCGACGAGATCGCTCGGGACATCCTCTCGAGGGTGATCCATGGGTCAAGGATGTCGGCTCTCGTGGCCGTCCTGACCCCCGTGCTGGCCCTCATCCTGGGAGGAACGATGGGGATGGTGGCCGCCTCCACATCCCGGAGTCGAAAACTCAGGTGGATCAACGACGTGCTGATGCGCCTGGTGGACATACAGTTCGCGTTCCCGGCTGTCGTGCTGGCGGTAGTGGTGTCGTCGGCATTCGGTCAGTCATTCCGGACCCTGCTGCTGGTCCTGACCGTCGTCTACACCCCGATCATGGCCCGCTACATCCGCGCCGCGGTCCTCGACCAGCTGTCCGAGGACTACGTCGCCGCCCTCAAGGCCATGGGGAGTTCCCAACTCCGCATCCTGCTGCGGCACGTGTCCCTGAACATCGCCACGCCGCTGCTGGTGTTCTTCACCCTGGTGGCGGCGGATGCGGTCATCCTGGAAGCCTCCATCAGTTTCCTCGGAGCCGGTCTTCCTCCCCCCGCTCCCACCTGGGGGAATCTCGTTTACGGCGGCTCCCAGTACCTGATTGCAGGCACCTGGTGGTACACGACCTTCCCCGGTCTTGCCATCTTCCTCACGGTGCTGGCACTCAATACGGTGGCGGAGAGCATGGCGGACCGCCTCGGCGGTAGACGGCACCTGCTGGGGCAGTGATGAACGCAGCGGCGGGTGATCCGATCCTGGAGGTCGAGGACCTCAGCATCCATATCCGGCATGCCTACGGGAACACACCGGTCGTATCGGGGGTGTCGTTCTCGGTGCTGGAGGGCGAGAACCTGGGAATCGTGGGCGAGTCCGGGTGCGGCAAGACGCTGACCGGTCTGTCCGTCATCGGGCTGCTACCGCGTCTGGTAGAGGCCACGGGTTCCATCCGTTGGAAGGGCCAGGACGTGCTCCGGTTGTCTCCCACGGAGCGCCGCAATCTGATGGGCCGGGAGATAGGCATGGTGTACCAGGACCCGCTGATGAGCCTGAACCCCGGGATGACGGTCAGGGCGCAACTGCGGCAGGCGCTCCGGCTTGACAGTGACCACAGGGGTGAGCGCATGTACGAGTTGCTGGAACTGGTCCACCTGCCCAACCCCAAGGCCATAGCCGCTGCCTACCCGTTCCAGTTATCCGGCGGGCAGCGCCAGCGAGTGCTGATCGCCATGGCGCTCGCCCGGCGACCCTCCATCCTGATCGGCGACGAGCCCACCACCGCCCTGGACGAGACCGTCCAGGCCCAGATCGTCGAGCTGTTGAGATCGCTGCAGGCCGAGTTGTCGTTCACGACCATCCTCATCACCCACAACCTGGCCCTGGTGAAGGAACTGTGCGAGCGCACCATGGTCATGTACGCCGGACAGTTGGTCGAGGTGGCGCACACCGAGGAGCTGGTCCGCGACCCCCGGCACCCGTACGCGGCGGGGCTGCTGGGTTCGATCGTCAGCCTGGAGGGGAGAGAGCGGCCCGCCCGTTCGATCGACGGGGTCGTTCCGAGTCCCCTCGAGTTCTCTGCCGGGTGCCGGTTCGTCGAGCGATGCATCAACGCCGGCGACCCGTGCACCGAGACTCCCCCACCCCTGGAGTCCGCCGGCGACCGCCACGACCTGGCCTGCTACTTCCCGGTCGGAGGAACCGAGGCTACCGACGGAGCCGCCGGATGACATCCGGACCCGCTCCCACCGTCACCGCCCCTGCCGGCCGGGAGGGCGCGACCACCGGCCCCGACGTCCTGCTCCGGCTGGAGAATCTCGTCCACCACTACCGGGCTCCTCGACGGCAGAAGGTCCACGCGGTGGAGGATCTCTCGCTGACGGTGGCCCCCGGCGAGGCTCTGGGATTGGTAGGCGAGTCGGGATGCGGCAAGTCCACGGTGGCCCGCTGCGTGGTCGGGCTGATCCGACCCACCGGAGGGCGGATCATCTACGACGGAACCGATGTCTGGGCCCAGCCGACCAGATGGCGCCGCCGCCACTTCGCTCGCCAGGTTGCGATCGTCTTCCAGGATCCGACTTCGAGCCTCAACCCCCGTCTGAAGGTAAGGGACACTCTGGCCGACCCGCTGATCATCCACGGAGTCGGCGACAAGGCAGCACGGAACGCCCGTGTGCAGGAGCTACTCGACATGGTGCACCTTCCACGGGACGCGGCGGACAAGCTCCCCTCCGAGTTGTCGGGAGGCCAGCGCCAGCGCGTGGCGATCGCCCGTGCCCTTTCGCTGAACCCCTCCCTGCTGGTGGCCGACGAGCCGACTTCGGCCCTCGACGTCAGCGTCCAGAACCAGATCCTCAATCTGCTGGCGGAACTGCGCGATGCCCTCAACCTCTCGGTGATCCTGATCAGCCACAACATCCAGGCGGTCTCCTGGCTGGTCGACCGCGTGGCGGTGATGTACCTGGGCCGCAAGGTCGAGGAAGGCCCGGTCGCCGAGGTGAGGGACCACCGGCTCCATCCGTACACGCGGGCCCTACTCTCGGCCAGCCCGATGATCACGAAGAGCAGCGAGCGGATCATCCTGGAAGGCACCCTCCCGAACCCCCGGCACCCTCCGAGCGGATGCCCTTTCCGGACCCGGTGCTGGAAGGCAGACGAGGTCTGCTCGGGCGAGTTCCCTCCCGCCGACATCCCGGTCGAGGGCCACGAGGTGCACTGTTACTTCCCCGAAGATCCCGTGTAGAGGAGGGGTAGGGAGATGGAGGTAGACCGACCGCTTATCGTGGCGCCCTGCCGGTTCGATTGGGTCCCCGTCACGATTCCCGACAATGTGGAACCCGGCAAGGTCCGGATCCGCACCCTGGTCAGCCTGATCAGCCCGGGTACCGAGCTACGGCTCTACCGCGGGGAGCCCATGGTCGAGGAGGTGTGGGACAGCTTTGCCGACATCGATGCGGCCACGACCGAGGGTATGGGGGTGATACCCGAGTACCGCATCACCGGCCGCAACCAGCCCTCGGGCGCCAAGTACCCGGTCAACTGCGGGTACAACCTCGTCGGCGAGGTGGTCGAGGTCGGCGAGGGGGTACGTTCGCTGGCCGAGGGCGACCGGGTCTTCGCCCTGGCCAGGCACCAGCCCATCTTCGACGCCCGGGAGTGGCAAGCCGTCAAGGTGCCGGACGGCGTTCCGACCGAAGTCGGACCGTTCGCCTACCTTCCGACGCTCGGGCTGCATGCCCTCCGCCGGGGCGGTTTCATTCCGGGCCTCAACGTGGCGGTGATCGGTCTCGGCTTGATCGGCTTCGGCGCCGCGCTGGTGGCCGACGCCATCGGCGCCTACCTGACCTGTCTCGAGATCAGCCCGGACCGACGCCGCCGGGCGGCGGCCGCGCTACCCAAAGCGCTGGTCCTCGACCCCACCGAGGACGGCTTCGAGGACGCGTTGATGGAGCGCTTCCAGCCATTCGGAATCGACGTGGTGGTCGAGGCGGCAGTCGGCCCGGCCCCACTCGACCTGGGCATGCGTATCCTCGACGACCAGGGCCGCATGGTGGCCATCGCCCTGCACCCCGAGGATGTGGGACCCCTCCTCTCGGCCGACTTCTACAACAAGCAGGCCTCGATCCTCGGTACCAGCAACGCTCCCTACGAGGACCCGTCACGGCGTCTCACCCGCTTCACATGCGCTGCCAACATCGAGTTCCTGCTCGAGCTCCACTCGAAGGGAAGGCTCCCCCTGGAAGCCATGCACACCGACACCTATCCCGCCGCGGAGATAGATGCCGCATACGCCGACCTCGACGCCGCCGAGCGCGACATGATCGGCGTCCTACTCGACTGGCGCTGATTGCCGGCCCGCTCTCCGAGCCGGAAAGCGATGAGGGACTATGGGAGGAGGCAATAATCGTGAACCACGAAATGAGTGCGGAAGAACGCGAGATTCTCGACCGCTTCGAGCGAGGTGAGTTGCGCTCCGCCCCCGGCGCTGAACGCGAAGTCGAGATAGCGCGTCAGGCGGCTCGCAATACGTTCAACAAGACCAAGCGCGTGAACCTGCGGGTTACCGAACGCGACTTCAATCTTGCTCACACCCGGGCCAGGGAAGAAGGGATGCCCTATCAGACACTGTTGTCCAGTGTGATCCACAAATACTTGTCCGGCAGGCTGATCGAGAGGAGATAGGCGTTCTCGGCCCGGCAAGCGCCTATTGACCGATCGAATAGATGATCTGTATCCGCGTCCCGGCTATGGCGCCTGCGCTCTTGTACCCGGGATGGTGTCTACCAGCCTCATGCGTTCAGTAGCTTGGGGACCACTCCGCTCTTGGACGTGATCATCGTCAGGTCGATGATCTTCATGAGGCCTGCCAGGGCCGCCTCCTTGGGCATCGGAGAGGAAGTCACCCGATCCAGCGTGGCCCATTGCCAGTAGTTGTGGGTGCCGTTCGTCCCGATGGCAAGGAAGAGAACCGGATCGGAACCTGCCGGGGACATCATCACCCGGCAAGGAAGGTCCGGCCTGAGCTTGGTCTCGAGTGTGGTCGGCGTGGGCCTCGCCCAAGCGAACCGTGAGTCGGCGGCTATCTCATCGAGCCAGTCTGCTCCATCCTCCATGGTCTAGAGCGTACCGCCGCATCCCGGCCATCGGCTCGTGAGAGTCAGGAGTCCGCCCAGGCGAGCAGCCGGCGGGGCGTGTCGATCATCCAGATGTCCAACAACTCCGGGTCGATACCCATCTGGTCCATCAATCCCGGAACGATCGTGGGGATGTAGGCGTATCCGTAACCCCCGTGGGAGGTGAACTGGACCCTGGTGCAGACGTCGTGGCTGATGAGCACGCGATCGGCATAGCCTCTATCCGACCAGTCGGCCAGCACCGCCAGCCGCTGCGGGTCGGTCGGGCAGTGAATGTAGTGATCGACCGGTAGCCACACCGAGCCGAAGAAGTCGAACTCCACGCTGATGCCCCGGTCCATCGCCCGCTCGTGCCGGGTGAGATCGCGGATGTCGAAGTCCATGTGGCAGAAGGCGGTCTTCTCGTAGATCGGCTCATACTCGTCGAAGACGGCCAGCGCATCGTCGACGACCGGAACGTTCATCAGGTGCACCCATAGAGGCGCGCCCGTAGCACGCTGAGCCAGGACTGCCGCCTCCAGAACCTTCAGCTCGGCGGCACGAACCGGCTCGAAGAGCCCGATCTCCCCGATCACCCCCGTACGGATACCGGTGTCGCCGATCCCTTCCGTCAACTCGCGGATCATCAGCTCGGCCAGTTCCTCCCTGGATGCCCCGAGGGCCCACGGGCGCTGGTGGTGGGCAAGGTACTGGCCCGTTCCCGAAATCACGTTGACGCCGGTGAACTCGGACACCTCGACCATCCTCTCGGGGTTCCTCCCGATGGGCTCGGTGGTCAACTCGACCAGCGTGTCGATGCCGGCATCGGCTGCCTTCTTCAACTCCATCGCCTGCCCGCAGCTGCTGTCGAGATGGATGTTGTTGGCGTTCGTCATCAGGTCGGAGCGGATCTCACCCAGCCGGTCGATAGTGATGGGCCGGTATGCCTCCTCGCCGCTGGCCGGATAGGCATAGGTCATCGTGGCGAAGAGATGCTCGTGGGGAAGCGTACGACCGATCCGGTCGGCCGGGACGAGGCCGGTAACCGTAACCGCGTTCTTCATGGTTGAACCTCCTGATGTGGATCGGCTTTCCGATGACCGGCGCCGGCCGCCTCTGTCACACCTCCGGCCTTACGGCTCCGTTGACACCGCTCAGGCCTCCGTCCAGAGCCAGCACCGCCCCGGTCATGAACCCCGACGCGTCCGAGCACAGGTAGCTGACCAGGTGCGCCACCTCCTCGGGCGTTCCGGCCCGGCCGGCGGGCAGGACCTCGAAGTAGGCCGGATCGGGCGGCGTACCGAGCATCGGAGTGTCTATGGCCCCCGGAGCGATCGTGTTGACGGTGATCCCGTAGGGCCCCAACTCGGCGGCCAGTGCCCGGCCAAGTCCTTCGATGGCCGCCTTGCCCGCGCAGTAGGCGGCGTGGCCGGCTATGGCGGCGCCGGCGCCTATGGAAGACCACAGGACGATCCGCCCCCCGCGGCCTTCCTCGATCATCTGGCTGGTTGCGGCGCTCGCGCAGTGGACGACCCCCATCAGGTTCACGTCGAAGATCCTGGCGGTCTCCTCGGGATCGCGGAGGTGGGAGAAAACCCCCGGCGGGTAGATCGCCGCGGCGGCGGCCAGCACGTAGGCTCGGCCCAGGTCGGCCTCGATCTCGGCGAATGCCGTCGCCACGGCTTCCGCATCGGACACGTC
The DNA here is from genome assembly GCA_028820935.1 of bacterium. Taxonomy (NCBI): domain Bacteria; species bacterium. The sequence continues at coordinate 91,058 of JAPPHZ010000031.1, forward strand.
CACCTGGAGTCCGCGGCAACGGGCTCCCGTAGCCGATACCTCGTCCACGAGACTCTCGAGTCCTGCGGCGTCGACATCGAGCGCGGCCACCAGGGCGCCCTCACCGGCCAGCTGCAGGGACGTGGCGCGGCCCTGACCCGATGCGGCGCCGGTGACGACCGCTACCCGGCCGGAAACTCCCATGGTCGCTCTCCTTCCGGCGGTCTGCCCGAGGACGGCACTGGTGGACCGCCCGACACACCGCCAGCCTAACCCTGGTGCACAACGGTGCGGGGCTGCGGGCAGTGGTTGAGAAAGGGTCACTGGTATCCTCCCCGGAGCACCGATCAACAACACCGTGGGAGTACGCGTGCCCGTAGATTTCGACAGATCGTCCACCACCGCGCTGGTCGAGGTTGCGCTGAGCGTGGGATTCGAGGAATTCCACCGCATGCTCCGTTACGAACTGGACGATCTGTGGGACCAGAAGTACGCCGAGCAGTTCCCCACCGACGAGGAGAAGGCCCCCCACAAACCGTTTATCGAGGACCCGGACGGTGGGTTGGCCGCTCTACCGTCCGCCAGCCCGATAACGAACATCCGCCGGTGGTTCAGCAGTGAGGACGGGAGCGGGTTGGTACAGGTCCAGCGCAACTGGTTCGCCCGCAACTGGCGAGCGACCCTCGAGAGCACCAGCAACGGAGCGGTCACCCCCTATCCGGGTTATGCCTCGGTGCGCTCGGATTTCGCCGAGTCACTGCAAGGCCTCGTCGACTTCGTGACAGACACCGACCTGGGCGAGTTCAAGCCGCTCCAGTGCGAGATCTCCTACCGCTTCCAGCTGCGGGCGGAGGGACTCTGGGACGGTCCGGGCGGGCTGGACCGGGTGGTACGAATGTTCTCCGCAAACCAGGGCTCGTATCTACCTGATCTCGAGGCGATGCGGATCATCACCCAGTACCCCATGTCAGACGGGACCGGGAAGCGGCAGGGGCGGTTGTACGCCAGGATCGAGACCGGCGCCGGAGAGGACGGATCGGACTTCCTGATCCTGACGATCTTCGCCCGCGGGACACCGGATGGCCATCGCTCCGAGGACGTGTACGCCTTCCAGGACGAGGGGCAGCGGTGGATCGTGAACGGATTGCGTGAGTTCCTGACGCCGGAGGCTCTGGACTGGTACAACCTGGGTTGAGGCATCCCGGACCCGAGATTCTGGTCTGCGTCCCGAGCTACGTCCTATCCTGGTCCTGACCATGGTTCAGGAGGTTGACAAGTGGAGATCGTAGGTTATGCGGACAGGCTGAGGGCCCAGCCCGGTGAGATGGTGAGCTTCAAGGTCAGTTGCAAGGCACAGACCTTCCGGGCCCAGTTGGTCCGTGTGAACCACGGCGACGACAACCCTGACGGACCGGGATCCAAGATCGACGACCTCGACTCACCCGCCAACGGTGAGTACCCGGGGAGGATTCAGGAACTCCACCCCGGCTCTTTCGTCGCAGTGCCCGACGATCCCCGGCTCCATTTGGACGGGAGCTTCACCATCCAGGCATGGATTTACCCGACCACCGTAGGCAAGGGTCGGCAAGGGTTGGTCACCAAATGGGACTGCAACACGGACACCGGCTACGGGCTGTTCGTGGACGGGGAGGGCGCGTTGTCCCTCCGGATCGGTGACGGCGAGACCGTCGATGAGGTCAGCACCGGCGTGGCCATGCGGGATGCCAAGTGGTACTTCGCCGCCGGTGTCTACGACGCGGATGATGGTTCGATGCGTGTCTACCAGACGCCCCTCGACCAATGGCCACTGCAGGACACCGCGGCGGAGGCCGGAGCAGCGGCCGCGGGTGGGCCGGGACGGACCGGCGCCGGCCTGATCATCGGCGGTTGTAGCCGTGGTCCGGAGAACGTCCCGGGCACGGTCGGCGGCCTCTACAACGGCAAGATCGACAACCCGACCATCATCGGGCGGGCGCTCGGACCGGACGAGATCGCCGCCCTCAGGGAGGACCGTTCCTCCGTGGCGGGGGATCCGGACCTGGTAGGCGCATGGGACTTCGGACGGGACTTCTCGACCGCCACCGTCACCGACGGTTCCCCCAACGGACTGCACGGAGAGGCCCTCAACATGCCGGGCCGGGCGGTCACCGGTCACAACTGGGCCGGCCGGAACATGGACTTCAAGCACGCCCCCGAGGAGTACGCGGCTATCCGTTTCAACGACGACGACCTGGACGACGCACGCTGGGAGACGGACTTCGAGTACGTCGTACCCGAGGACCTGAGAAGCGCCATGTACGCCTTCCGGCTCACCACCGACGACGCCGAGGACTACATCCCGTTCGCGGTACGGCCCAGGACCGGCGAACCCACCGCCAAGATCGCGTTCCTGCTCGGGACCTACACCTTCCTGGCCTACGCCAACGAGCACCTGGCCAACAACCCCGTGCTCATCGAGTACCTGGAGGGTAAGGGGATGGAGGTGGAGTTCCCGCTCCTCCCCCACGAGCACTACATGGTCGACAACAAGCTGGGCGGGCTCTACGACCTGCACACCGACGGGAGTGGCATCTGCTACTCGTCGAGCCGCAAGCCCATCGTCAACTTCCGGCCCAACAACAAGCAGCGGACGGTCGGCGCCGGTCTGGGCGCGCCGGTCCTGCTGTCCGCCGACCTCCACCAGATGGACTGGATGGAGAGCCAGGGATTCGAGTTCGACCTGATCACTGACGAGGACATCCACTTCGATGGGTTGGACCTGCTGTCCGGATACAACGTGGTGATGTCCGACGCCCACCCCGAGTACTGGACGGAGGACATGCTCATCGCCCTTGAGGCCTACCTCAACGCCGGGGGGCGATTCATGTACCTGGGCGGCAACGGCCTCTACTGGATCACGTCGGTCGATCCCGAGCGGCCCCACGTCATCGAGGTGCGCCGCTGGAACGGAACCGGGTCGTGGCGGACCGACTTCGCGGAGAGCCACCACAGCACCACCGGGGAGCCGGGCGGCCTGTGGAGGTTCCGCGGCTGGGCGCCGCAACGCCTGGTGGGCGTGGGAATGACCGCCCAGGGCGGTTCCGGAACCAACTCGGCCTACCGGCGCCTCCCGGATAGCCTCGATCCGAGGGCTGCCTTCATCTTCGAGGGGATCGGTGACGATGAGGTGATAGGCGACTTCGACACCCTAAACCTGGGATGGGGGGCGGCCGGCTACGAGATGGACCGGGCCGATCCAGCTCTCGGAACGCCCGATCACGCCCTGGTGGTGGCCACGGCGACGGACTTCGACGACAGCTTCCATCACGTAGTGGAGGAGGTCATGCACATGAACTCCGAGCAGACCGGCACCACCAACGATCAGGTGCGGGCGGACATGGTGCTCTTCGAGTATCCCAACGGCGGGGCCGTCTTCACCACCGGTTCGATCGCCTGGAGCGCCTGCCTCTCCCACAACGACTACGACAACAACGTGTCGCGGATCACCGCCAACGTGTTGCGGAAGTTCGCCTCCGACGACCCCCTTCCCTGAACGCAGCCGGGTCGCATGACCGGCAGCCCCTCGACGAAGCGGCCTGCCATCGCTCGGTTCAGTAACTCGCAGCGGGGCGCTTCGTTCTCGGGGAATCTCAGCTCCTTCGACGTAAGCTGATCCCCATGGATAGTCCCCGCCGGTTCAAGTCCGGAGACCGCGACGGCGGGGAGCACTGGGCGACACCCATCAGACACAGCTGCCAGGCTTGAAGGAGGACCAACATCCGCCGACGCGATCCCAGCCCGATCCACGTTCTAGCCGGCCAATCGTGTAACGAATGACAGGCCATTCATGTAAGAAACGGGGAGCCAGTCGTGTACTCGGTGACCGGTTCAGGGTCGGGGTCGTGTTCCACACCGGTGAGTGGACCACCCAACCCGAAGACCGCATTCTGGCGATACCGATCGACCGCCTCTGGACAACGGATAGCGGCGCCCGGGCTTGATGGAATACTTCGCGAGCGGCCATGTAGACATTCTGATAGTCCACGAACAGGACTACCCGATCAGCCATCTGTCGGTACTTCGATCTCTCGAGAATTGTTCACTCATAGATAATCCCCGCCAGTTCAAGTCCGAAGACCGGGACGGCGGGGAGTATTAACCGCAATGTATCACATCCTATGACATCTATCAACCCGTACGCGGTTCGCGTGAGGCTACAGATCAGTGCTAGGACGCTCGCGGAGCAGGTGAAGGGCGCAGCCGCCGGTTCGACGGGAGCCGGCAGCCGTCGGGGCTTTGGTGTAGCTTGCAGGCTATGACTACCTGGCTTGAAGAACGACCCGGCCCGGCCCGGACCCGGGCCAACGTTCGTATCCCGATGCGGGACGGTGTCGAGTTATCCGCCGACCTGTTCTATCCGGAGTCGGACGATCCCGCCCCGGTGATCATCAAGTACTACCCGTACCGTAAGGACGACCTGCTGCGCGCCCTGACCGTGGAACGCGCCAACTACTACGCCGCCCATGGCTACATCACCACCCTGCTCGATGTGCGGGGAACCGGCGCCTCGGCCGGAGTTTGCGACCGGATGCTCCGCCTGCAGGAGTGGGAGGACGGCTACGACGCGGTGGAGTGGTTGGCTGCCCAGCCGTGGTGCACCGGGGCGGTAGGGATGACCGGGGTCTCGTACGGCGGGTACTCGTCCCTGCTCACCGCCGCCCAGGCGCCGCCCAGCCTCAAGGCCATCGCCCCCATCTACGCCGGATGGGACCTCTACGAGAACAGCCATCCGGGAGGGATGTGGCAGACCTCCATCTGGACGGGCGCATACAACGCCATGATGACCGCCCTGTCAGGGGCGCCTCCCGCGCCCGATACGGAAGGCGCGTGGCTGGAGATCTGGGACGAGCACCTCGCCGCCAACCAGCCCTGGCTCGAGTCCTGGATCCGCAATCCGGTGGACGGTCCGGTGTGGCACGAAGGCTCGGTCCGCTACGGGCTCGAGAACATCCGGGCAGCCACCTTCATCTTCGGCGGGTGGCATGACATCTTCGTCTCCGACCCGTTCTACATGTACATGGGCCTGAGCCCGGACCTACCCAAGAAGCTGATGATGGGTCCCTACCTCCACATAGCCCCCAACATCGGGACGCCTGGAGAACGGTTCGACCACCTTCACGAGATCGTGCGCTGGTTCGACCAGCACCTCAAGGGGGAAGACACCGGCATTGCGGACGAACCTCCCGTCAGCCTCTGGGTGCGTGGTTATGACCGCCCCCAGGCTCGCCGGGAAGCGGCCGGCGGCTACTGGCGTTCGGAGGCAGCGTGGCCGCTCGCCCGGGCCACGGACGAGGCCCTCCACCTCCGGCCCGACGGGCGGTTGAACGGCGTCCCGCTGTCGGAAGGCGAGGAGGACCGCGTCTCATATACCTACGACCCGGCTGTGGGCATCTCGACCATGGGTCTGATAACGGGGCTCGGCGCCGACGTCGGCCTCCCCATCGACCAGCGTCGTGATGCCGCGGGGTCCGTGGTCTTCCTCGGGGAGCCACTCGAGGAGAGCTGCGAGGTGACCGGCTTCCCCGCGGCCACCCTCTTCGTATCCTCGACCGCCGAGATCACCGCCTTCTCCGTGAAGCTGATCGACGTACATCCCGACGGTCCCTGGGCGCTGGTGTCCAGGGCCATCAAGAACGCCACCCAACGAAACTCCAGGACCGACCCCGAGCCGCTCGTGCCGAACGAGGTCACCGAGGTCACCATCGAACTGGAGGCTGTGTCCTACACGTTCGAGGCAGGCCACCGGATCGGCGTCATGATCTCCAGTTCGGACTTCCCGCTGGTCTGGCCCCTGCCGCAGAACGCCGTCAACACCATCCACATGGACACCGACCACCCCTCCAGGATCAGCCTCCCGGTGGTGAGCCGTCCCGACTCCGGCCTCCCCCCTCCTGACTACCGACCGGCCCATCCCCCGCCCGATCCGCTGGGGACCGCCGAGCCGACGCGATGGGACCTGGTGGAGGACCTCGCGGGTACCGAGGTGAGCGTGGTGATCTCGATGGGGGGCGACTCCACCAACGACAACGGCGCACGGATCCATACCCACACGGACTTCAAGGTCACCACCGACCGGTCCGACCCGGCCAACTCGAGTGTCGAGGCCGCATTCCGCTTCGATGTCGACCACGGGACTTCCCGAACCGAGGTCAGAAGCTCTACCCGCGTGGTGGGGAACCCCGACTCCTACCACGCAGTCACGGCGTCAGAGGTCCGAACCGACGGCAAACCCCACTTCTCCCGCACCTGGCACACCTCGGTCCCGAGAGGTTTTCTGTGATCGCGTAGCGGACGTACGCGGGGCCGAACGATGCGCGGAACCACCCACTACAAGTTCCACAAGACGGCGGTCTTCCTGTTCGTCGCGGCCGCCGTGATGTTCGCGTCTTCGTCTGGGGCATCGGCTCAGTCCGATGAGTCCGAGAAGCCGGCCCGGCCGGTGAATATTCGTGTCGTCAGGCAGACAGACGGATCGGTGACCTTGGCCTGGGATGTGCCCTCGGGCCGGCCGAAAGCTGATGGCTACACGGTCGTCTACCGCCCTTCGGCTGCGGAGGCAGGCGCCCAACCAGCAGAAACACGATGGTGGTCGTACCAGCACGAGAGCCAAGTGGGTCCGGACAACCGGCAGGCGCGGGTGCGAGACCTGACCAACGGGGTCTGGTATGAGCTGACCGTCATCGCGCAATACGGTGACGATCAATGGGAATGGTCCGAGGATTCCGTACTGGCGCGGCCGGGTGAGGCGGCACCTGAGGTACGGCCGCCACCTAGGCCCTCCACAACGACGGTGAGCGCGGAAGAACCCGGCTCGGTGACTGTGGAGTGGGCACCCCCCGTCGATGATGGCGGCGCTCCGGTAAACGGCTACGAGGTCTGGTACCTACTCGAAAAGGATCGCTCGACTCAGACCTACGAGGAAGCCGAAGAGGTGCTGTGGACCAGGGCAGGGAACGGCCTGGGTCCGGACGCACGTGGATACCGGATCACGGGCCTCGTCGACTACCAGCGGTACAGCGTGATAGTCGCGGCGGTCAACGACGCCGGTCGCGGGTTGTTCGGTACCGCATGGGGAACCGCCAACGGTGATGACCATGACCCGTTGGGTCTGATCGCAGATCACCGGTTCGCCCGGTCGTACACACTCGGCGCCGACACCTGGGAAGTGTGGGTGTGCGACGTTGCGGACGGCGACCTGCCGGTCGATGCGGCGGATGCCGCCACGCTTCTGAACCGGGAGATAACCCCGTACTTCGCCTGGCTGTCCGGTGGCCGGTACCGACCTGAGTTCGTAGTCGGCGGCGTTGTTGAGGCCGACCCCACTCACGAATCACCACGCGCCAGTGATTACGAGTGCGAGGACCGGGTGGCGGAAGTCTCCGAAGGCGGTGCGCAGGGAGCGGTGATCGTTCTCGACAAGGAGGAGGCTGTCAGCTCCGGAGGGGTTGGGCGGCAGAACAGTTCCCATGTCGATGGCACGTGGACCGTGTCGGCCGGAGCCTTCCCCGACAACAGCCGTTCCGTTCAGCTGACGGCGGAAACTGTGTTGCCCGTCTCGGCTTACTGCTCCGACTGCACTTACCCAGACGACATCCGCCTGGATGTCGTGGCCCATGAGGTGGGCCACGCGCTGGGCTGGCCCCACTCGTTCGGCGGCAACCGGCCAGAGACCAGTGAAGCGCTGCTCGAGATCGACATAGATATCGATGAGTACGACAACCCCATGGACATGATCAGTGGCAGCCCGCACGGTTGGGAGCTACGAAGGCACGGGCTGGTGGCCGGCACCATCGCGGTCAACAGGTACGCGGCCGGTTGGATCGACCCCGACGATGTGGCTGTCCACGACGGTGGAATCGCCAGTTACGTTCTGGCGCCGATCGGCATCTCCGGCACACAGATGCTGGTGCTACCGACCGGCAACCCCGGGGAATTCATCTCAATGGGTGCTCGTGTGGCCTCGGGCTATGACGCCGGCATTCCAGCCTCGGGGGTGGAGGCCTACCGGGTCGACCAGCGCGCCTCTGCCTGCAGCCCCGAATCTCCACCGGCGAATCCGGATCGGCTCACATGCACCGGCCTTGGCCGGCGAACCCAGCAGGTCCCGCCGCCCCCGGACAATGATCAAGAGATCGAGGACCTGACCGACCACGTATACGGTCCGGGTGATCAGCTGACTGTCGAAGGATTCAGGGTCGAGGTCACCGAAAGGGTCGGCGACCGGTTCCGCGTGTGGGTCGGCAACCCTTATGTCGGGACGTTCGCGGATGACGAGAACAACAGACACGAGGAGAACATCGAGTTCCTCGCCAACCGGGGCATCACCAGCGGTTGCAATCGCGAGCTGAAACTGTACTGCCCCGACCGGCCGGTCACGCGAGCCCAGATGGCCACGTTGCTGATACTCGCTCTAGGCGAACCGGTCGCCTCAACATCGGGACCGTCGCGCTTCACGGACGTTCCAGACGACTCGTGGTACAGGCCCTACGTGGAACGCTTGGCCGAACTCGAGATCAGCGTCGGCTACCCAGACGGGACGTTCCGGCCGGAGGAACACGTGACGCGAGCCCACATAGCTTTGTTCCTTACCAGCGCCTTCGACGGACTGACTCCGGTGGAAACACCCACCGGAGTCTTCGACGACGTGCCCGCGGAGTCGTACTACGCCGCTGCGGTGGAGGCAATCCCGGCCGCCGGCGTTACCCAGGGTTGCAACAAGACACCGGGCCGCAACTACTGCCCGGAGGAACCCGTACGCCGCGACGAACTCGCCTCGTTCCTAGCTCATGCCCTCCCGGCCTCCAGCTGATCGAGGCCTGACACTCGTCCGTTCCGAGAGGTTGCCGGTACGAAGCGACGCTTCTCGCCGTAACTGTCGGATGGGCGCCGGATCGAGAGTCGCTTCGTCAGGCCGGCCGACAGAAGAAGCCGGCCGCGCGGCGGATAACCTGGACGGTTGATCGACCACAGCGAGGCTAGATGCCATTGGACCGCTTGTCAGACGTACTCGACAGCCATGTATCCCGGCTCGAGCAGCAGGGGACTGCCAAGGGGCGGGAAACGGTCGTTCGGGGGGTGATCCGGCCCGTAGGAGAGCGCGGTCCGCGTTTCCTGCTTGAAGGTGAGGGAGATCGCCAGTTCATCCGGATGAACTCGAACTCCTACCTGGGGTTAGGGCTGCATCCGGCCGTGATCCGGGCAGGAGAGGACGCCGCGCTCGGTGCCGGAGCAGGTCCGGGAGCGGTCCGGTTCATCATCGGCACCCACGCGGCCCATGTCGAGTTGGAGCGCAGCCTGGCCGATTTTCACGGCCGCGAAGAAGGGATGATCTACTCGTCGGCATACAACGCGGTGGTGGGCGCCCTGGTCGCCCTCATCGATCCGTCCACAGCGGTGATCTCGGACGAGCTCAACCACAACTCCATCATCAACGCCATCCGCCTCTCCCGGCCCGCCGGCAAGTCGGTATACCCGCACCTCGACCTGGCGGAGCTCGACCGGTTACTGGAGGAGGCCCGCGGCCGGGCCCGTCGCGCCGTCGTCGTCACCGACGGGATCTTTTCCATGCGGGGTGACCATGCGCCGCTGGACCGGATCATGGAGATCGCACGCCGCCACGACGACAGCTTCCCCGAGAACGTCGTGGTAGTGGTGGACGATTCCCACGGTGTAGGAGCATTCGGGCGCACGGGACGGGGAACCGAGGAGTACACGGGCGCCCCGCCCGCTGACGTGCTCATCGGCACGCTCGGAAAGGCGTTCGGAGTGAACGGGGGGTACGTGGTGTCGCGCCGCCCGGTGATCCGGTTCCTCCGCGAGGCCTCCCCGCTCTACATCTACTCGAACCCGATCACCGCCGGCGAGGCTGCCGCGGCGACAGAGGCACTGCGCATCCTGCAGAGTGCCGAGGGGGAGGCCTTGCTGGCCCGCCTGCGCCGCCTCACCCACCGGCTCGAGTCCGGGCTCCGGTCGCTCGGGTACGAGGTCATCCCCGGGGAACATCCCATCGTGCCCCTGATGTTGCGGGACACGGGCGAGACCCGGCGCCTCGTAGCGGCCCTGTACGACGCCGGCATCCTCGCAACGGGCCTCGCCTACCCCGTAGTGCCCAGGGGTGACGAGGAGATCCGCCTTCAGGTCAACGCCGACCACACCGAGGCGGACATCCGCCAGGTCGTGTCAGCACTCGCCGACGCGCGGCGACGCCAATCCGGCGACTGAGCGCATCGCAAGGCCTGAGGTCTCAACCGGTCAGGGCAGGGATCCGGGTGGTTGGGGCAATGGACCCGACCGGTTCTGCCAGGCGGTCCATCAGGTCTTTGTTCCATCGTGGCATATCACACGCTCCGGCCGTCCATCACGACGAAAGTCCGCAGCGATCGGGACCCGGCCGACGTCGGTTTCAGCCGGGGTTCCAGCCCCTGCGCACAATCGTGAATCGTCGACGTCGCTCTGCGGCGCCGCTCCGGGCTAGTTCGTCGGGGTGCCGGTGCCGATGGTGGCCCAGGTGCTGGTGCCATGGGCGGTGTGGGTGCGGACCTGGACGGTGTATTGGGTGCTGTTGGTGAGCCCCCCGAGGGTGTGGGTGGTGGTGCGGCCGTCGACGGTGGCGGTGACCCAGTCGCTGTCGTTGGTGCTCGACGACGGGCGGCGGCGGATGCTGTAGGCGTGCACCGCGGCGCCGCCGGTGTCGGCGGGCGCGTTCCAGGCGACGGCGAGGGTGGTGTCGCCGGCGGTGATCGGCGTCGAGCCGGGGGTGGGCGCGCCGGGCGCGGTGAGCGCGGCGGTGCTGGGGGTGGCGGCGCACATGACCGAGAGGTCGCTGCTGCACGATCCGGTGGTCATGCCCTCGAACTCACGGAGAACACCGTCGAGTATCGACCGGGCGCGGGCGCGTACGCGAATCTCGTATTGGTTGCCGTTGGTGATGCCGCTGGTGATGTCGAGGGTGCGGGTAGCGGCGCTCTGCCAGGCGGACTTGGTCCACGCAGAGGTGCCCGTCTGGCGGTGCCAGACCTGCCAGCCGCTGAGCGTGTTGCCGGGCTTGCCCAGCGCGGGGCCGCCTCCCGCATTTGGTGTGGGCGTCGACCAGCCGACGGAGATCTTGGCGTTGCCCGCCGACACCGCGATCTGGGGCGCTTGGGGGCCGCCGATGTGGGTGAAGAAGTCCCAGGTGGTCGCCGTCTCGCTGCCGGCTGTGGCGGTGACCCGGATCACCAGCTCGTTCTCGTAGCGGGGGCGGACGAATGTCCACTTGTCCAGCGTCGGGTGGTTGTCGTCGGTGGCCAGCACCAGGAAGTGGTTCACCGTGTCGTCCTCAGTGGCCCGATCGCGGTTGTAGCCGTTAGTGCTGACCAGCGTTCCCCTGGGGCAGTTGACCCTGGATTTGGCTTCGTTGGCGGCGGTGCCCGCCCGCAGGTCGCACTCGCCGGCTCCTGGTTTGTTGAATTGGGCCGTCATGAAGATGCGCACGTCGGCGGGCTCGAACGCGATAAACGGCGTGCCGCTGATGAACCAGGCTCTGAGCCCTGCGGTTGGGGCGGTTGGGATGGTGATGCGTTGGCTGGCGGTCCAGTCGCTGTGGCTGTCGGTGTTGCGGGCGCGGATGCGCACCCAGTAGTCGCCTTGGGTGAGGCCGGTTTGGGTGTGGCTGGTCTGGTCGGCGGTTTTGGCGACGCGGGTCCACGATCCGGTGCCGACGACGGAGTATTCGATGTCGTAGCCGGTGATGCGGCATGAGCCGCCTGTGGGGGCGGTCCAGTTGCGGGTGAACTGGCCGGCCTGTTGGCTGCCGCCGGTGTCGGCGGGCGGGTTGGGGGTGTCGCACAGGGTGGTGGCGGTGAGGCGTTCGCCGAAGCCGTGCCAGTGGGTGGCGTTGTTGCGGTCGGCGGCGTCGTTGCGGGTGGACACCAGGAACTCGTAGGCGGTGCTGTGGTCGAGCCCGCGCAAGGTCCAGCCGCGCGCCGAGGCGTGGGGGATGGTCGCGGTGGCCCAGGCGTGGGTGCCCTGCTCGCGCCACGCCACGGTGTAGCCGTTGGTGCTGGCGGTGGGGTGGCCTCGGCCGTCGGGCGCGTCCCAGGCGAGCTCGACGCGGTCGCCGCTGGGTGTGGTGGTGATGTCCTTGGGCGGCTCGTGGCCGCCGACGTGGCCGCTGAGCCGCGGCGAGACGGCGGTGACGGTCGATGCGTCGGGGCCGCCCGTGGCCCAGATGTCCAGGCGCGCTCCCCAGCGGGGCGTGCGGTCGGCGGCGGAGTTGACCCAGTACTCGACATCGGCGTAGGTGGCAGCGTCCGACCGCGAGCTGATCAGGGTGCCGGCGGGGCAGTTGCGGGTGCGGGAGCGCACTGTGGCGGCGCTGTCGTAGGACGCGAACCGGCAGACCACGAAAGCCGGCCGGTTGTTGTCACTGCGCATGAAGATGACCGGGGTGCTGGGGGTGCCGTCGGCGTCCTTGGCAAAGATGCGCGGCGTGCTGCTGAACCACACCCGCAGCGGCCCGGCGGCCGCGGCGCAGCCGGCGTGGTCCGCCGCGTGGGCGGTGACGGCGATGTTGGCGCCGGTGGTGCGGCCCAGCACGGTGATGGTGCCCTGGGTCTGTGCGTTGTGGGTGACGGTGATCACCCAGTTGCCGCCCGACGCCGCGCCGGTGTGGGTGGTGGCGGTGGTGCCCATGCACAGCCGGATCGGTTCGTTGTCGGCGTAGCCGCCGATGGTGTCGTGGTCGAAATCAACAGCGAACAGGTAGGTGTCGGTGCCGTTGCCGCCTGTGAGGGTGTCGGCGCCGCGTCCGCCGAGGAGGGTGTCGTCGCCGTCCTGGCCGGACAGGGTGTCGTTGCCGGCGCCGCCGACGAGGGTGTCGGTGCCGGGGCCGCCCCACAGGACGTCGTTGCCGCCGCCGCCGGCCAGGGTGTCGTTGCCGGCGCCGCCGAGCAGGTTGTCGTTGCCGACGCCGCCCAGCAGGGTGTCGGCCCCGAGGCCGCCGTTGAGGGTGTCGTTGCCGCCGCCGCCGCCGAGGTGGTTGGCGGCGTTGTCGCCGGTGAGGCGGTCGTTGTGGGCTGATCCCACGATCCGCTCGATGCTCGTGTAGGTGTCGCCCGCGGCGTTGCCCGTGTTGTCGCCGGGCGACGACAGGTCGACGGTGACCCCGTGTTCCACCTGCACTTCCACCTGCATGCCTTGGACTGTGCGGGTCTCGGTGACGGTCCTCACTGCGGCGGTCGCGTACGACGCGGTGTCGGTGCCGTCGCCGCCGTCGAGGACGTCCTTGCCGGCGCCGCCGATGAGGACGTCGTCGCCGCCCAAACCGGCGATGCGCTTGTCGACCCAGGCGAATTGGCCGTCGCCCAGCGTGTCGGCCAGCGACGTGCCGAACACAGCGAACGCGGTCACCTCGGGGCTGTAACTGCTGGCGTTGCCGGTGCTGGACTTCTTGGCGCGCAGCTGGAACGTGTACAACGTGCCGGCGGAGAGGCCGGTCACCGTCGCTGTGGTCCTCCCGCTGCTGGTGGTCGGGCTCGGCACCGCGGTCCAGTCCTGCTGGGTGCTGGCGGTGGCGCTGCGCCCGAACCACCGGTACTCATGCGACACCGCGCTGTCGCCCTCGTTCCAGCTCAAGGCGACCTGGCCGTCGCCCGGGACCGCGGCGAAGCCCGTCACCGACAGCTTGTCGGTCACCACCGCCGCGCTTCTGACGCCCTTGTCGGTGAGGGTGAACGGCGAGCCGCTGTTGCCCGCCAGCCACAGCTCCTCCAAACAGTTCAACGGCGAGAACACATTGTTGGGCAGGCCCGCGGCGGTGATCTGGTTGTTCTGGAGGTTCAAGCGCCGCAACCCGAACCGGTTGAATTCGGCGTGATCGTCCGGGTGAAGGAGGGGATTCGCCTCCTTCTGGTCGTCGGTCGCGTCCGAGGTGCAGGCGTCGACGCCCAAACCCCGGAACACGTTCGTGTCCAACGCGGTCAAGCTGTTGTCGGCGATCGACAGGAACTGCAGCTTCGACAGGCCGCTGAACACGTCCGCGGGCAAAGACGTGATGGCGTTGCCGCCCACCGCGAGCTCCTCCAGCGCCCCCAGGCCGTTGAACACGCCGGCGGGCAGCGTGGTCAGAGCGTTGTCCTCGAGCTTCAGCCAGCGCAGACTCGACATGCCGGCGAACACGTCTGCGTGCAGCAAGGCGAACGTGTTGCCCGACAGGTCCAGCGACAAGATGCTGCCCGCTGTGTCGCCCAGGCCCAGATCGGCCGCAAGCAAGGTCCTGAAGGTGCCGCCGTCGAGGCCGGTCTTGGACACCAGCAGCGTCTCGAGGCTCGGCAGCTGGCTGCCCATCATCTGGGGCAGGGCCCGCAGCTGCCGGTTGTTGGACAGGTCCAGCTTGCGCAGCTCGACCAGGCCGTCGAAGTCGTCGCCCGACAACGCACGCACACGCGACTCGGACAGGTCCAGCGCCGCCACCCCGGCGAGGTCGTCGTCGCCGATGTCGCCGCACGCCAGACCGGTCGCCGCGACCAGCGCGTCGCGCACCTGCGGGGTGCGGTCGCACACCGAGACGCTCGCCGCCGGCTCCGGCTCGGGGGCGTCCCAGGCGGTGTGCCAGGTGGTGGCCAGCGACGCCGACAACCCGTCGGGGTCGGTGGCGGTGACGGTGATCGTGGTGGCCAGCGGGTTGGGCGGCATCGGCGACAGCGCCCCCCAGTCGTCGTCGCCGTCGACCCGCACGAACAGCAGCGCGCGGTCCGCTGCGACATGCACCACCTCCACCAACTCGGCGCGGCCGCCCGTCACCGCGGCGGTGAACGTCAGCGGGTCGCCGTCGGGGTCGGAGAAGATCCCGTCGAAGAACCGGTGCACCAGCGTGCCCCGCGGCGCGTTGCCCGCCTCCACGAAGAAGCCGTACCGCGCCGCGCCCTCATCCACCACCGGCGCCCGATTAGCAGGCTCCGGCTCCAGTGTCGGCTCCGGCTCCAGTGTCGGCTCGGGCGTCGGCTCCAGATCGGGCGTCGGCTCAGGCTCGGCGGTGAACCGCTTGGCCGCAGGCCGCCCGCAGCCCGCGTCGTTGCAGGCCTGCACCCGCACCACCCACTCGCCGATGCCGTCCACCGCGATGACGGCATCGCTCGAGGCGGTGCGCACCCCCTCGTTCAGCTTCTGGCCCGGGGCGAACGCCCGCCAGCGCACCCGGTAGGAGTCGGCGCCCGCCACGTCGTTCCAGTCCACGGATACGCCCAGCGAGCCGGCCTGGGTGGAGACCG
This sequence comes from bacterium, assembly GCA_028820935.1. Lineage (NCBI taxonomy): Bacteria > bacterium. Next base: position 106,324 of record JAPPHZ010000031.1, read on the forward strand.
ACAACCCGGTGGGCTTGGCCGGGGGTTCAGCCCCGCCGTCGTCCGCGGCGCCCACCGAGCCGGTCCCGGACAGGACCACGGACAGGACGGCGGCCAGGACCAGGGCCAGACCTCTCCTCTTCAGTTCATGGCGCAGCATGGGGAACATCACATACCTCCGAGAGCGGATTCACCGAAGACATCTCGTGCTACTACCGGAGCCCCCCAACTCTGTATTGAGGGTGGCTCCGGAGGTGTAGGTGGGGCGGGCCGGGAACCGGCCATCCGGGCTGGGGTTACCGGCCGGTCGGGCCGGTAGCGCGGCGGATGTGTCGAACAGCCTGCGGTGACGCCCACGGCGTACAGCGCATCGATGGTGTCCTCATGCACGAGGAGGGGCAGCCGGTAGGCCGGCCAGATGTATCTCGAGCCCGGGTTTGCTTCGCGGGCTCCTAGAGGGGGGGGAGAGAGAGAGAGAGAGAGAGAGAGAGACGGCTCGCGCGTTACATGATCGTGGCCTCTCGACCCGTACCTCGAAGCGTGTATCATAAGTGAAGATATTAACACAGCCTCAAACACAGAATATCTGGAAATACACACGCATTGACCCGGCCAAAGCCCTGCATCACAAACGACTGCTCCGCCCGGAGCCTGTTTGCGGATCTTGCTGCCGGGACTTGTCGGTCGTTCGTCCTGAGGCTCGCTGTCGTGGACCGTCGTCGACTGGGGGAGCGAACAGCGATCCGGAAGCCGAGTCAGCGAGGCGCGTTCGGCGTCAATCGGCTTCTGTCGCGTGGCATCTGTTGGCGAACTCCGCAGGGTCGGTTATCGCCAGCGTGTTGGTGACCGACTGGTCCGCGAAACCATCCACCTCCCCGCCCGCGAAATTCTTGAGCGGGTTGGCGGTCGGCTTGGCGTATGTCACGGTGTAGTTGGCGAGGCAGCCCGATATGGGCCCGTTCAGGTACAGGTACACCCTCGGGCCCTGGATCACGGCATAGTCCACAGACGCCGGTATGTCGCCGCCGGATTCTGTCGGATTTCCGCCGCTATCCGTCTTGAGCACGACATCGGAGTACCGGAGCCGGAAGGCCGTCCTGTCGGGCACCGACCTCGGATCGAGAATCCCGTCGAACGTCAGCTCCACCCGGGCCGCGTAGGCCCCTAGCCACGTCGGGGCAGTCGAGGTGTTCGTCGGCGATTCGGTGGCGGTGGCGGTGTCCGCAGTCAGGCCTTGTTCAGCTTCGTCGAATGCCTCATTGCCGGCCTCGTCCTGGATCGGATTGGTCCCCCCCGTGTATGCGAACGCGGGGTTCGCGGCGGCATCGGGGATCGCGTTGGCCAAGGTCAGAATGACGAGCGGCCCCTCGATCTCGACTCCGGTGACCGCCGGGCCGGTGGTAGGTGCGAAGTCCTCATCGTAGTAAGTCATCGTGAAATCGCGAGCCGCGGGAACCGAGTTGGAGTCCAGCGTCTCGGAGTAGGTCAGGTAGACCTTGTCGCTCATGAAGGTGCCGAAGATCACCCATGGATTGGTCTCGTCCACTGTAGAGGCCGAATCGATGTCGAGGTCCGCTACCTCGTTGCCGGCGGTGTCCTGCAACCGGTTGGTCTCCACGTCCGGCTGCGTGTACCACACCCGGGCGACTATGTCGGTCACCCCTAAGCCGCCATCCAGCATGACCGTGACATCTGGCCCCAGCAGGGTCACGCCCCCATCCTTGCCGGTGAGAATGCGGGATGTGTCGTCCAGTCCGAGGACCCACACCTCGAACGCGCTCCCCGGCGGCACGCGACCACTGTTGAGGTTCTCGTTGAAAGTCATCCTCATCCAGCTCTCATTCCAGGAGCCGGGCGCCGACACAATCGCCCTGACAAAATCGGGAGGGGTGACGTCTGACTGCCCGGTCACCAAGTCCTCTGACTGCCCGGTCACCAACTCCTCCGCCCAACCCCGGACGACGGTCCTCCGCCCAACCCCGGACGACGGTGCGCGGCTGCGGGGTGCCTCCGCGGCGGGCTCGGCCCACGTGATGGTGATCGGGTCAGACGTGGCCGACACTCCGGCACCGTAGGACACCTTTACTCGGAACGCCTGGGACTCGGCGATGCCAGTGGCGTAGGAGAAGCTCGGTCCCGCCCCCCACGCATACCAGGAGCCGCCGAAGTCCATCTCCCAGCTGTAGGAAGGGCCGCCTTCTTCGGGAGCGTTGGACACGTCGGCGATCAGCGTCACCGGCTCACCCACCGGAAGCTCAAGGGAGCTTGCCGCGACCGAAGCCCGCAACTGCGGGCGCTGGTTGCTGGGCGAATTCCGCATCACATCCGCAGTCGGCGTCTGCATCTGAAGCAGGGCCCGCAGCAGCACGGGCGCCTGCACCGGCTCGGGCTCGGGGGCGTCCCAGGCGGTGTGCCAGGTGGTGGCCAGCGACGCCGACAGGCCGTCGGGGTCGGTGGCGGTGAGGGTGACGGTGGTGACCAGCGGGTTGGGCGGCATCGGCGACAGCGCCGCCCAGTCGTCGTCGCCGTCGACGCGCACGAACAGCAGCGAGCGGTCGGCGGCGACCTGCACTGCGTCCACCAGATCGGCGCGGCCGGCGGCGACCGCGGCGGTGAAGGTGAGCGGGTCGCCGTCAGGATCGGAGAACACCCCATCGAAGAACCGATGCACCAGCGTGCCCCGCGGCGCGTTGCCCGCATCCACCAAAAAGCCGTACCGCGCCGCGCCCTCATCCACCACCGGCGCCCGATTAGCAGGCTCCGGCTCCGGCTCCGGCTCCAGTGTCGGCTCGGGCGTTGGCTCAGGAGTTGGCTCCGGCTCCAGTGTCGGCTCGGGCGTTGGCTCAGGAGTTGGCTCGGGGGCCGGCGTTGGCTCAGGAGTTGGCTCTGGGGCCGGCTCGGCGGTGAATCGCTTGGCCACAGGCCGCCCGCAGCCCACGTCGTTGCAGGCCTGCACCCGCACCACCCACTCGCCGAAGCCGTCCACCGCGATGACGGCGTCACTCGAGGCAGTGCGCACCCCCTCGTTCAGCTTCTGGCCCGAGGCGAACGCCCGCCAGCGCACCCAGTAGGAGTCGGCGCCCGCCACTTCGTTCCAGTCCACCGACACGCCCAGCGAGCCGGGCTGGGTGGAGACCGACAACCCGGTGGGCTTGGCCGGGGGTTCAGCCCCGCCGTCGTCCGCGGCGCCCACCGAGCCGGCCCCGGACAGGACCACGGACAGGACGGCGGCCAGGACCAAGGCCAGACCTCTCCTCTTCGGTACGGGGTGCGGCATGACGGACATCACACACCCCCGAGAGCGGATTCACCGAAGACATCTCGTGCTCCCTCCGGAGCCCCACGCCTCTGTGTCAACGGGGGCTTCGGAGGTGCGGGTGGGGCGGGCTGGTAGCGCAGAGGATGTGTCGAACAGCCTGCCGTGGCGCCCACGGCGTACAGCGCGCCGATGGTGTCCTCATGCACGCGAGGAGGCTGCCGGTAGGCCGGCCAGGTGTATTGGAGCCCGGGTCTGCTTAGCCGGCTCCTACAGGGGGGGGGGGGAGAGAGAGAGAGAGAGAGACACACACACCTCGCGCGCTACGTGATCGTGGCCTCCCGACCCGCATCTCGAAGCGTGAATCATAAGTGAAGACATTAACACAGCCTCAACCACAGAATAACTGGAAATACACACTCATTGACTCGGCCAAAGCCCTGCATCTCGGGTGGTTCGGGTACGGCCGGCGGCTTCGTAGAATCCGTGGTCAATGGATGCCGCCGACCAACCGTCACCTACGCACAGCAGCGGGGAGGGCGACGACCGAGCACACCCTCGAACACGGGATCGCGGGCTTTATGGCTTCCGGATAGCGCTGGGTTCGGCACTGCTGGCTGCCGCTGCCCCAACTACCGCCCTATGGCTGGCGGGCGCCTTCGATCGGGAGATCGTACGAGTTACCGAGATCGTCGAGGTGAGGGAGGTCGTTCAGAGCCCGGCCCCGCAGGACACTCCGGCTCAACCCGACCCAACCACCGCTTCGAGCAGCCCGGCCCCTCTCGCTGATGGCGAGCCGTCGCCATCGGAGGCTGCCACCACTTCGGTTCCTTCCGGACCGGAGTCTCCGCCATCCAGCACGACGGTTCCTGTGTTCGCACCCGCCGACCTGGTCGCCGTCGTGGCCTCCCGGGCCATTCCCTCGATCGTGACCGTCCACAACCTCGACGAGGAACTCAGCCGTGCCGGTTCGGGAAGCGGGGTGGTGATCAGTTCCGATGGCTTCATCATCACCAACCACCATGTGATCGAGGACGCCGACACGCTGAAGGTGATCATGTCGGACGGCCTGTCCTATCCGGCGGAGTTGGTCGGCTCCGACCCCCTCATGGATATCGCCGTGCTGAAGGTCGAGGCCGGCGACCTCCCGTACATACGATTCGGCTCGATGGAAGGCCTGCGGACCGGCGAGCCTGCCATTGCGGTGGGCAATCCCCTGGGACTCGACGGCGGCCCATCCGTGACCGCCGGGGTGATCTCTGCTTTCGACCGGAGTCTGGTGACCAACCCCCTCACCGGCGCCAGCCTGTACGGACTGCTGCAAACCGACGCTCCCATAACCCGGGGATCGAGCGGCGGCGCCCTCCTGGATGTCCATGGTCTCCTGCTCGGCATCACCACCGCCATCGGGCTGAGCGACGTGGGCGCCGAGGGTCTGGGGTTCGCCGTTCCCATCAACCTGGTCGAGCAAATCGTCCAAGACCTCATGTCTGAGGGCGAGGTCCGGCACGCCTTCCTGGGAGTCAGAGGCAGTTCGGCGTTCAGCGAACTGGCGGACGGCGTGGAGTCGCCGCTCGGGGTCGAGATAAGCATCCTGGAGGAGTCCGCCATCGGAGATGCCGGCGCAGAGGATGGCGACGTGATCGTGGCGCTGGACGGTGTAGCCGTGAGATCCATGCCCCAGCTGGTCGCCAGGCTACGAAGCTACCGGGCCGATGACCTGGTAACCGTGACCCTGCAGCGAGGCGACGAGACTATCGACATAGACCTGACACTGGGTCGGTTCCCATCATGATGTTCGCCGTGACAGGCTGAGGCGCGAACGGCAGAGCCCATTCACCCGCCAAGAACCCCCGAGGTCTCCGTTGGAGAGTTGCGGATTCCCCCGGGTTACCAGTTGTCGTATGCGTCGACGGGCCAGATATCGACCAGGGTGTCACCGCTCACCACGTGGAAGTAGCGGTACAGGACGATCGTCTGGTAGCAGTGGGAGGCCAGTATCTCCACGACATCGCCGACCTCGAGCCGGTCCTGGCCGGGATTAGCGAACCGGATCCTGCCCATGTCGTCACCGGCCATCTCGTAGACGGACCCGGGCGGGGCGCCGCGCAGGATCGCCGGGTTCTCGATGCCGAAGATCACGTCCACTTCCTTGATGCCGGCATCCGTCATGACGAACTCGGGCTGGCAGTTGCTGATGACGACGGTCCGTACGAACAGGGCCGGCCCGAAGGGGCTGGGCTCGTCGAGCCGCTGGACGACGTTGTAGTAGTTGGTGTCCATGAGCACGTACGTACCGGCCTGGATCTCGGTGAAGACATCCAACTCGTGGTCGAATGCATGGCTCCCGGTACCGCCCCCGGACACGATCTCGGGTTCCAGGCCCTCGGCCCGGAGCCGTTCGACCGCCAAGACCACCGGTTCCACCACCTCCAGTCCCCTGGCGCGGCGGGCCTCGTAGTCGGTGGTGTTCATGTGACCGCCGGTGTAGCCCTGCACCCCGGCATACTCGAGGCCGTCGGTGTCCACTATGAGACGGGCCAGTGCCACCGCCGCATCCTCACCGACCACCCCGGTGCGGTAGCTCCCCGTCTCGAGGTCGACCAGCACCCTGATCGGCCGGCCCGAACGGCGGGCGGCCTCACCCAACTGGACGACGTTGGCGGCGTGGTCGGCGCACACGATCAACCCTTCGGCGCGAGCGTTGACCTCGGCGAGCCGGTCCAGCTTGGGAGCGGTGACCACGGCGGTGAACAGCATCACATCGCTGAATCCGGCGTCCACCATGACCTCCACCTCGGCCAGCGTGGCGCAGCAAGGTCCGCGCCCTCCCGCTTCCACCTGGCGGCGGGTGATCTCGATCGACTTGTGGATCTTGGCGACCGGCCGTACCTCGTAGCCGTGCGTCGCGGCATGCTCGGCCATCGAGGCGATGTTGGCGTCCATGACGTCCACGTCGATCACCAGTGAGGGAGTACCCAGTTGGTGGCGCGAACCTGCAACTCCGATGAGGGTCTCGTTGGGTCCTCGGGCGCCTGTAACCACCCTTTACTCCTTTCGATGAATCGTTGGCGAGTATAGGGAGAGCGGGTTCGGGCCGGCCCGGCCGGGCCGTCATGCCGCCGTTCCCGGAACCGTTATCCTCCCGTCGGACGAGCCTAGGGGTAGGGATGTTCGCCGAAGGGTTGCGATGCGTTGGATGCCACCTGGAGACGGATCTGGGTGGTCACTTCTTCGGATGCCGGGACTGCGGCGGCGCCCTGGAGACGGTCTACGACGAGGCCCGGGTGGCGTCCGCGGTCTCCTATCGCGACTGGAGGGACCGGGCCGACCGGTCGTTATGGCGATACCGGGAGTTGCTCCCGGTAAGTGACGAGTCAGCGGTGATATCCCTGGGCGAGGGCCGCACGCCGCTGGTCCGCCTTCCCCGATCCGAAGCCAACCCGGTCGCCGACCTATGGATCCAGAACGAGACGGTGAACCCCACCTACTCGTTCAAGGACCGCTTCCACTCGGTGGCACAGTCGATGGCTCGCCAACTCGGATACCGCCGTGTGGCCTGTTCCACCACGGGGAACCACGGCATGAGCGCGGCCGCCTACGCGGCCCGGGGCGGCCTGCGATGCGTGATCCTGGTCGATCCCAGGGCACCGGAGGTGCAGCGCCGGTGGATGAGGCTGTTCGGCGCCACCGTGATCGTGGAAATGGATCGCCGGCCACCGCTCGAGAGCTTCGTGCGCGACCACGGCTGGTATCCCTCCACCTACATGACGCCCACCCCGGTGGCCACGCCCTACGGCATGGAGGGTTACAAGACCATGGCATACGACGCGGTGCTGGCGCTCGGGCGCGTCCCGGATCACTACATCGTGCCCATCGCGGCAGGCGATGGCCTGTACGGACCTTGGAAGGCGTTCGGGGAGATGGCCCGGTTGGGATGGACCGATTCGATCCCGAAGGTGCACGGCGTCCAGCCGACCGGGGCGAACCCGATCGTTCGCGCCTTCCGCGACGGTTCGGATACCGTCCCCTACATAGAGGATCCGCAGACGATCGCCCTGTCGATCGGCGACCCGACCGGCGGATCCATGACCCTTCAGGCGATCCGGAAGTCAGGAGGGCAGGCGATCGACCTGACGGATTCCGAGATGGTGGCCGCCACCCTTCATGCGGCTACGGCGGGCTTGAGCCCGGAACCCTCCTCGGCGGCTTCGCTGGCAGGAGCCTGGGCACTGGCGAGGGACGGGACTATCCGGGAAGGGGAAACGGTGGTTTGCCTGTTCACCGGCGCCGGTCCCAAGTGGCCCGAGACCACCGAGCTCCTGATGGAGGGAGACGAGATCGTGAGCCCGGACCGCGCCTGGTTGGAGCGTCTCGCGAGGGACCCGGAGTCGGTGGGGGTCTCTTGATCGCGACCGCATCCCCTCCCTTCCGGGCCGGCGCGCCGCGCTGACCTACGCCGATGCGATACGACGCAGTGGTCATCGGCGCCGGATTACCCGGCCTGCTCGCGGCATGGAAGCTGGCGGAGGGCGGGTTCAGGGTGGCGGTACTGGAGCGCGGCACCATCGCCTCGGAGTCCAGCGCCCTGGCGGCTGGCCATATCCCCCAGGAGTCGACCTCGCCCGCCAACCTGGCCGTCCTACTGAGGACTCGAGCCATCATCGACGAGTTGGACCGGGTCACAGGCGGGATGGTTCGGTTCCACGTGGTGGGCGGGTTGCAGATGGCCACCAGCGAGGACGGGGCAAGGGCCTTGCGGGCCAGGATGGATCTGGCGGACCGGCTGGGGGTGGCCGGCGAGTACCTCGAGCCTGACATGATCGCCTCGCGCTGGCCGAACCTGCGGACGGATGACCTGGCAGCCGGTTACTACACCGGGACCGACGGGTTCGTGTTCTCCCAGACCCTGAGCGTGACCCTGGCGGGCATGGCCAGGAACGCGGGTGCGGAGATCTGGGAGGGTTGCGCCGTAGACCGGCTGACCGTCGACAGCAGCCGCGTGTCGGGCGTGGTTACCTCCGGCCACCATGTCGTAGCGCCGAGGGTTCTGGTGGCTGCCGGGGCCTGGTCGGCGCCGTTGCTGGCCCGGAGCAGCATCTTCCTGCCCACCGAGAGCTTCGTCCTGCAAGCGATAATCGTGGTCGGCGACCATGGCGGCCTCCGTTTCATGTCCGAGTTCGAGGCCGGGCACTACGTGATGCCTCGCTCCCCTGCGACCCTGCTCCTGGGCCTCCCTCCGTCCGAGATAGGCGTCGACGCGGATCGATTCTCTCGCCACCCCGATCCGGCGACCGCGGCCGAGTGGCTGGGACTCCTCCGGAGGCGGGTTCCGGCCCTCCGGGAGGCCAGGGTGGCGGGCGGCTGGGCCGGCGTGCTGGTCGCCACACCGGACGCCTGGCCCCTGGTCGGACGCTTCGGCCCCGAGGGGCTGTTCGTGGCGACCGGGTACGGGGGCGGCGGTGTACAGCGAGTGGCGACGGCGGAGGCGGTCGCCCAGCTGATGCTTGAAGAGGAGCCCTTCTACGACATCCGCGCCCAGGAGGCGCTGCGGTTCGACGGTTATGACGGCACCCCGTTCGAGTTCCGGGAAGGCCCGTTCTACTACTCGGAGTCCTCGCAGGAACAGTTGTGGTAAATCACTCCCGCTGCGCCTCCATAGGCTGATCGTCGGCATGAGCGACGTTGAACGCGACGCGGCGGGCCGGCCATCCGGACGTGCGACCATGAGGGCGGCCCTGCTCCTGGGAGTGGGCGGGCCGGAGATGCTGGAGGTGCGGGACGATGTCCCCGTTCCGGAGGTCGGCCCCGGCGAGGTGCTGGTGCGGGTTGCTGCCTGCGGTGTGAACAACACCGACATCAACACCCGGGTGGGTTGGTACAGCCGCTCCGTCACCACCGCCACCACCGGTTCCGCCCACAGGGAGGCCAGCGCCCACGACGCCGGTTGGAGCCGGGGAGGATTGACGTTCCCGCGGATCCAGGGGGCTGATGTCGTGGGCACGGTGACCGAAGTCGGAAGCGGCGTCTCCGAGGGTCTGATCGGGCGGCGGGTCCTAGTCGATCCGTGGCTGCGCGGGAGCCGCCACTCCGGAGACTCGCTATCGGTCGGTTATCTGGGAAGCGAACGCGACGGCGGGTTCGCCGAGTACTGCTTGGTGCCGAGCGAGAACGTCCACCCGGTTTCCAGTGACCTCTCCGATGTGGAGTTAGCCACGTTCGCGTGCTCGTGGTCCACAGCCGAGCACATGTTGCAAAGGGTCAGGCTGAGGAGCGGCGAGACGATAGCCGTACCGGGCGCCTCCGGCGGGGTGGGCAGCGCTTTGGTACAGCTGGCCAAGCTACGCGGAGCCCGGGTGGTCGCCATCACAAGCGCGGCCAAGCTCGACGATGTGGCCGCCCTCCGCGCGGACGGGGTGGTGACCCGGCAGGCCAACCGAGTGCCTGAAGCGGCCATGGAGGCCAACGGAGGCCCCTTCCACGCGGTGGCCGACGTGGTGGGCGGTCCCGACTTCGGAGGATGGCTGGAGGCATTGCGGAGAGGGGGCCACTACGTGACCTCCGGGGCGATTGCAGGGCCGATGGTGGAACTCGACCTGCGGACTCTGTACCTCAAAGACCTGACGCTGCACGGCGCAACCGTTTACGAGCCGCAGGTGTTCTCGGATCTGGTCAGCCACATCGAGAGCGGGCGGGTACGTCCGGTCGTCGGCGGCGTGTTCCGGCTGGAGGACATTCATGCCGCCCAGGAAGCATTCATGGCCAAGCGTCACACCGGCAGCCTCGTCATCAGGATCTGAGCCTTCCCGACCCGACGCACTGACGGATCCGTCGATCGCAGGATGGATGTCCCGGTGACCAAGCCCACCACGACCGCCTTCGGCGGGACCGATCTCGGGACCCTGTTGCAACTCCATCGGAGGAGTGGGCAGCCTCCCCACCGACCAGCCCGGCGATGTGCAATCACTCGCGATTGATGCCTCCGTGACGGGTGTTACCGATGCGCCGCCCGCAGGCTCTTGAGGTCCGCTTCATCGGTCCGCTCCGGCCGAGGGACGGCGCTGTCATGGGCGGAGTGGACGCGCCACCAGACAAAGGGGTTGAAAGCGTCACAACCCCGACGCATACTGATAACAGTCACAAGCACCACCGGTCGTTGCTATCGACGTCGAAGGACCGGTACTGGGATCAATCCGAGCCAACCCTGCCCGGGGATAGCGGGACGCGCTCGGACCGAAGGAGGTGGTGGCTGGGGGATGGGCCCGCCGGGAGGGGTGCGTTCCCGCGATTTTCGCGTTCTCGACGGGTCTCAATTCAGAAGACGCCGGGCCGTGCCGCCCCTGTCCGTTGTGGCCCCTAGGGCAACACGTATTCCCGGTAGCGGCTTATCTCCTCGAATCCCAGGGAATCGAGCACCGGCACCAGGGCCGGTGGGCTCAGGACCGCGGCCAGGTCGGCGCCGTCCTCGAACCCGGACCGGACTGTGGCGTCGACCACCGAGGTGGCCAGCCCCCGGCCGCGGTATTCCGGCTTCGTGCAAACCCATCCGATCAGAGCGGTGCCGTCCACGAGTGTTGCCAGGGCGCAGGCTGCCGCGCTGCCGTCCTCGTACGCGACCACTGCCGACCTGTGGGGGCCGGTCAGGGCCTGCACCCGCCTGAGGATCCGATCGACCAGCGGCCTGGTTTCGGTTTCGGGGCCGAGCGACGAGGCCACCACGCCACAGAAGTCGAGCATCCCGGTGGGGTTCTCGACCGGTCGCAGTTCCACCTCTTCGGGAAGCGCCGTGCGGGGAGGCGGCGCCGATGTGACCATCGCCGACAACTCTGCCGCCATCGCCTTCCCGTTCCGCTCGACCTCGGCCCACAGCCCGCGGTCGTCCGATCGCGCCAGGAGCGTGTAACCGTGCTTGCGAGCGGCGAAGAAGCGAGCCGTGATGCCCAATGCCTCGCGAGGGGACATCACCCGGGAAACCCGCATCACGCCATTGGCATAGGCGGGTGAGGCCTGCGGGAGCGGACTCGCCCACGACACCACGCCGTTCGCCTCCCAGATCTCCCCGCCGCAGCTGCGGACGGTCTCCCGGTAGGCCTCGGCCAGCGCCGAATCGAACCGGTCCAGCATGTTGCGGTCCGTCACGTCCATCGACTCTTTCGCGCCAGCTCGGCCATCCGCTCGATGGTATCGGGGTCCATGGTGTGCGGCCGGTTGGGGTCCGGGATGGCCGAAGCGCGCGAACCTGGCCGGAGAGTGGCCACTGTCAGAAGACGTTTTTCCAGCTGTCCCGCTTCGCCAGCACCGCCAACGGTGTGATCGCCAGCACCGCGGCCGCCCCGCAGAACAGGACGGGAGGACCGGCCGCGGCGTATATGGGAGGCCCGACGAGCGCCCCGAAGGAAGCCAGCACCAGACCGCAGGACTCGATGAGGCCCTGGGCCTCGGCGGCCTGACCCCGGGGAGCCACCTTGGCCACGGCCGCCTGGCCGGGCGGCGTCACGAAGGACCAGGAACTCGAGTGCAGGGCACCCACCAGCAGCAATGTGGGTATTCCCGTCACGAACCCGAAGGCGACAATGAGCGGGAGCTCGACCGCGGCGCCTATGAGGGCCAACCGGATCGGGTTGATGCGGTCCGATAGCCGGCCGCTGACAGGGGTGACGAAGACGCTCGGCAGCGCCACCGCCAGGAACCCGAGCCCGATCGCCACCGGCCCGGCGCCCAGATCGGTCATGTAACGGGCCCACAGGGCGTCGAGCATGCCGATCATCAGCCAGGGCGAGGCGGCCAGGAACAGGCCGGGGGCGAGGCCCGGGATCATGGCCAGCCGCCGACGATTCAGCCGCACGGTGGAGCGCCCGTACTCGCCGGGCCTGACCGTCACCAGGAGCGGGAGCAGCAGCACCTCCACCAACGCCGGGAAGAGGAAGGGAAGACCCCGGTGCAGCTCGTGGAGGAAACCGGCCAAGGGAGGACCGAGGAGAAACCCGATCGTCAGCGTCATGGTCAGCGAGGCGAGCGCCTTGCCCTGCCGGTCCGGATCCCAGCTCAGCATCAACCGGCGAGCCGCGACCACGCAGACCCCCTCGGCGAAACCGAGCAGCGCCCGGGCGGCCACCCAGTGCCAAAGCGCCGAGGCGACCACCATCCACAACAGGGCCAGAGCTGCCAAGACTCCCCCGACGGTGATCATCCGCCGTTCCCAACCCCGGTCGGCGAACGACGCCAGCCACAGATGGGCAACCAGGGTGGACGCGAACGATGTGCCGGCGATCAGCCCCAGAGACCAGGTGGGAAACCCGAACCTGTCCTGTATCTCGGCCAGCAGGGAGATGATCACCCCGATCCCCATAGCCTGGGCGCCGATGAAGACGAGCAGCACCAGCCTCGGTAGCCGGTGGGGATCGGGGCGCATTGGGCCAGGCTAGACCACCAGCCTCGATGCGGCCCTGCCGCAGGCGCACCCCGCACCCCGATCGCCAACCGTGAGCGGCGTGGACGTACCGTCGAGTGCCCGTTGATAGAGTTGCGAACGGCAGGCGAGGAGGAACTCGAGGAGCATGAAAGCACTAACCGTGGAGCAGATCGGCGCTTGGGAGCGCAACGGGTTCCTGAAGGTCGAGAACTTCGTGGACGCCGACGAGCTCGCCAACATCCGGAGGATCATGGAGGGCCTCGTCGAACAGGACCCGCCCCACGAGAACACGCTCGTCGATATCGACCCCGTGCTAGCCGATCGGATTGACATTCCCAGGACGGAGAAGTTCCGCGCCCTGATGCATGCCGCCCACGCCAGCCGCGAGCTCCTCGAGACCTACACATTGCGACCCAGGACGCTCGACGTGGTGGAGGACCTGATCGGCCCGGACATCGTCTACTACACCGACCAGACCTTTCTCAAGCCTCCCGGCGGGAGCGGCGCCCCTGCCCACCAGGACAACGGCTACTGGGATGTCTTCTGGTCCGGAAAGGGCAAGCTCTCGGTGTGGTTGGCGCTCGACGACTCCACATTGGAACGAGGATGCACCCAGTTCGTTCCCGGCAGCCACCGCGAAGTCCTGCAACACGACCGGGACTTCAGCAAGGATGCCCTGTTCGGTGGGGCGGTCCCGGACCTGGACCCCGACCAACTCGAGTTCGAGCCGGTGGAACTGAAGGCCGGCGACGCGTGCATCCACCACTGCGAGATCATCCACAGGAGCGGACCGAACGTGTCCGACCACTCGCGACGCGGGCTCGTGACGATCTACTTCAGCGGGCGTTGCACCTACACCGACCAGGCGTCCGAGTGGTTTCCGCACCGCATGATCCCGGCGCGCGGCCACGTGTATCCCGGATGCGTAGGCTGGTACGAAAACTAGTTGCTAGTTGCTAGTTGCTAGTTGCTAGTTGCTAGTTGCTAGTTGCTAGTTGATTACGGTAATACTTGACAACTAACTGGCCACCGGCCATTGAATCAGCAGATCTGTAGGCCTGTCCCCGGACTCTTGGCGCTTACCACGCTGCCCAGGGCGGATATCAGGGTGAATATCCCGCTCACCCCTTTCATCGGACTGACCCGCCTGATCGTCAGATCGGCGGCCTCGCCGCGGGCGATGATCTCGATGTCGGAGGTGTGGGAGTCCGTCACCGCTATCAGTACCGACCGGGTGCGGTCGAACCCGATCCCTCCCAGGGCCAGCGCGGCGTGGGCGTTGACGTTGCGAGGGAACAGCGGGCAGATACCTCTGGTGGGACCGTCGTAGATCACCGTGTCCTCCGTGATTTCCGCACCGGTCAGGGTCGGATGCTCGCTGAAGTCGATGCTGGACGGACTCTTGCGCATCACCATCGTGACCTCGTCCCACTGGTCCCGCCCCTCCGCGAGGGCCTCCAACCCCACCACCGCACCGTGGGGGATGTAGAGCCGGGTGCCGTGGGCTTCGGCAGTCTCCAGTAGCGTGCCCTCCAACGCCGCATCCGCAAGGGCGGTGAGGGACAGGGGCATGTAGTCGGTCTGGCGGAGGAACGCGGCGCCGTGGGCCCTCGTGACCGATGCGTGCGCCAACTCGACCACCAGATCGGGCTCGTGCCGGGCGAAGTCCCCGAGATCCTCCAGAACCAGTTCGGAGGGCAGGTGGGCCACCTTCTCCGGACTGCGGTTATGGACGAACGCCACCTCGAGTCCCAGTTCGGGTCGGGTACTGATCTGCTCGTACACGTAGGAACCGATCAGGCCGTGGCCGACGATGCCGATGCGGGGCCGCGCGAGGCTCATAACTGACGTCCCGGTACCCGTTCAGCCCCCGGCGGTCCCGGCCAGGATCATGTCGAGGACCGAGGGTTGGATGTTGCCGCCCGACGCGATCGCAACGGTGACCCGGCTGTTGTCGACCTGCCCGTCGAGGAAGGCCGCCGCGGCGGTGGCCCCGCCGGGCTCAGCCAGGGTCTTGGTGCGGAACAGGATCGTCCTCACGGACTCGGCGATGGCCTCCTCGCTCACCAGCAGGATGTCATCGAGGTACCTCTGGAGGTAACGGAAGGGCAGTTCCCCCGGCCGCCGGCCCGACAGGGCGTCCGCCATCGAGTGCCAGTTCTCGATGGTCCGCACCTCCCCCGCCTGCCAGGACAGGTAGGCGGCGTTGCCGCCCTCCGGCTGGACACCGAGGACCTCCACGTCCGGGCGGTTCTCCTTGATCGCCACCGCGATGCCCGCGGCCAGCCCCCCACTCGAGATGGGTATCAGGACGGTCTCGACATCGGGAACCTGTTCGAGGATTTCCAGGCCGATCCCGGAGTGGCCGATCGGCACTTCCGGATGCTCGAACGAGTGCAACGCGAGCATCCCCTGCTCCTCAGCCACGCGCTCCACGGTGGGGTCGCGGTCGGCGAATGTGGGGCAGATGACCACTTGGGCTCCGTAGTCCCTGGTGGACTGCACCTTCACGTCAGCCGTGTAGCCGGGCATGACGATGGCGACCGGTGACCCGACCACCGGTCCGGCGTAGGCGAAGGCCTGGGCGAAGTTCCCGGACGAGGACATGACGATCCCCCTCCGGCGGCCCTCGTCGTCGAACGAGCGGAGGATGTGGAAGGCGGCGCGGGCCTTGTACGACCCGGTGACCTGCAGGTGCTCGGCCTTGAGGAAGAGACGCTCCCGGCCCACTTCGGCGGAGGATCGGGCCACCGGGAGGATGGGTGTGACCCGCACGGGCGGCGCCATCCGCTCGTAGGCGTCCACGACCTTGTCGAGGGTGACCTCACCACCGGACATGCTGTTCCTCCAGAACCTGGCGAAGCACCGAGACCCCCTGCTCCAGGTCCGACTCTCCGATGGTCAGCGCCGGGAAGAACACGGTGCAGTCCCCCACCAGGGCGCTCTGCGAGCCGAGCGTGTTCAGCACCACCCCGCGCTCGTACATGGCGGCTGTCACGGATGCGGCCACGTCTGACTCCGGGGGGAACTTCTCACGGCTGTCGCGTGACCGCACGTACTCGACCATCTGCATGAGGCCGATGCCGCGGATCTCGCCCACGAACGGCAGGTCGTCCAGTTCGTCTACGAGCAACGAGCGGAGGAACTCCCCCCGCTTGGCGGCCTGCTCCACCAGGCCTTCCCGCACGATGGCATCGAGCACCGCCACACCCACCGCGCAGGAGATGGGGGCACCGCTGAAGGTGTGGACCTCGGCCATGCGCCGGCTGTTGACCGCTATCTCCTCGACGATCTCGGTCCGGACGAGGGTCGCTCCGAGGGGCACGTAACCGCCGCTCAGCCCCTTAGCCAGGTTGCAGAGATCGGCCACCACCCCGAAGTGATCCATGGCCAGGAACTCGCCGGTGCGACCGGCGCCGGTCACGATCTCATCCGTGATGAGCAGGACCCCGTGACGATCGCAGATCTCGCGCACTCTCGGCCAGTACGAGGCGGGAGGCACGGCCATGCCTGCCGAGGGGGAGACCGGCTCGACCATCACGGCCGATACCGTATGGGGGCCGGTCGCTTCGATCGCGGAGTCCACCGCCGCTGCGGCACGCTCCGCGAGCGTCTCCCCCTCCAGCCCGGCGAAGGGTCCCCGGAAGTTGACCGGCGCGGTCACCTTCACGGTGTGCATGAGGTGCGGATCGTAGGCCCGGTTCACATCCCAGCGGCCCGTCATCGACAGCGCCCCGACCGTGGCCCCGTGATAGCTCGGCGAGAGGGCGATGATCTTGGTCCGCTCCCAGTCCCCGCGGGCCAGGTGGTACTGGCGCGCTATGCGGATGGACAGCTCGTTGGCCTCCGACCCGCCGGAGGTGAACATGACCTTGCCCACCCCTTCCGGAGCCAGATCGGTGAGGTGGGCCGCCAGCAGTTCCTGCTGGTCGTTGGTGACCCGGGAGTTGTGGACGAAGGACAGGGTGCGCGCCTGGGCCGCCATCGCCTCGGCTATCTCCGGCCGGCCCTGCCCTATCCCCGCGGTGGCCGAGATGCCGCTGGACAGGTCCAGATACTGCTTGCCGGAGGAATCCCACAGCTGGAACCCGGAGGCGCGGACCATCGTCGGGTAATCGTCGTCAGGAACGCGGTAGAAAACCGCCGACTCGCGGGGATGTGATGTCACCACCGGCGACTATACCCGCTCGCACTGTGCGCGGGCCATGGCCGCGGGTGCAGCCTGTGACCGGCCGATGCCCGACCACTTATAATCGGCGGCACACGACCAAAGGCCTCCGCCATACCTTGAGCGAGGGGCCGGCCGAGGAGGTTCGGAAGGTGTCCGGGTTCGACCAAATCTTCGACGACTGGGAGTCACAGGGAATCAAGCGGGTGCGGTTCGAACTGCCCGACCTGCACGGGACTTCCCGCACCAAGGTCGTCCCCCTCAAGGCCGCCCGCAGCTTTGCGCGCAAGGGCCTGAACATGTACGGGGGTACCGCGGTACTCGACACCCGCTCGGATGTCGTGCCCGGCAGCCTGTACAACGAGGAGGTGGGGTACGGGGACCAGCTCCTGTTCCCCGACCCATCCACAGCCGCGATCGTGCCGTGGGCCTCCGATACCGCCCGGCTGATCTGCGATGCGCAGTGGTACGACGGCCAGACCCTGGAGGCCACTCCGCGGGCCGTCTACCGGCGGGTGCTCGAGAAGGCCGCCGATATGGGATTCGAGCCGATGACCGGATGCGAGTTCGAGTTCTACCTGCTCGACGGCGAGACCCACGAGCGCCTGTTCGAGGGCTACCACATCTTCAACGTGGTCCGTAACGAGTGGGTACCGACCATCAACCGGATCGTGGACCTGATGCCCGGGGTGGGTATCGACATCATCACCTCCAACTGCGAGTACGCCGGGTCGCAATGGGAGATCAACTTCACCCCCGGCCGGGGCATCAACGGTCCCGACCGGGCATTCACGTTCAAGAACGGCGTCAAGCAGATCGCCTACCAGGACGGCTACCTGGCCACCTTCATGACCAAGCCGTGGGCCGGGCACTCCGGGAACGGATGCCATATCCACATGTCGCTGGTGGACAAGGACACCGGGCAGAACGTCATGGCCGACGAGTCCCACCCCCAGGGTCTCAGCGAGGTGGGCCTCCGGTTCACGGCCGGGCTGATCACCCACGCCAACGCCATCGACGCCCTCCTGGCCCCCACTATCAACTGCCGCCGCCGGCGCCGCACCCACACCTTCAGCCCCACCAACATCTCCTGGGGACTGGAGGATCGGTCGGCTCTGCTGCGCGTGAAGGCGGCCGGTCCTGACGCGACCCGGATCGAGACCCGCTCCCCCAGCGCCTTGATGAACCCCTACCTGGCCAGCGCCGCCATCCTGGCCGCCGGCCTGGACGGGATCGAGAAGGGATTGGAGCCCCCGGCGCCTTCCCGCCAGGGTGTGCCGGCGGAGGAGGACGAGTCGCTCGAGAAGCTCCCCGCCACCCTCGGCGAGGCGCTGGACCACTTCGAGGCCAGCGATGCCACCACCGGATTCTTCGGCCAGGAGTTCAAGGACGCGTTCCTGGCGGTGCGCCGCTACGAACTGGGCCGGTACGCCGCCGAGGAGGACGAGGACCCGGATTCGCAGCGCACGGACGAGATCAGCGGCTGGGAGACCAACGAGTACCTCGAACTGTATTAGTCGGTTGGCAGTTGCCTGGGCCGACCACACTGACCGCCGGCTAGCGGTCTTCGAGGATGGCCTTTAGGCGCTGCAGGTCGGTGCGGAGTTCGCGCTCCATCGAGGTTCGCCGGCTGGGGGTGAGCAAGCCCATCAGACCGGCTGCATCAACTTCCACCTCCAACTCAACGACGGTGGCGCCCATGCCGAACCTCTGCAGCATGTAGCGGTCCCGGCCGCCCCGAACCCCCGAGGTGTACTCCCTGCACAGCCGCGCTTGCGGCTCGAACTCCACTACCTCCCAGCGTACGTCCACGTCCCGGCCCATGAACCTGATCAGGCTCCTACCGGTTGCCCCGATCGCAGACACTCCCGATTCGTCAGGCACGGCGCGAAGGATGCTTGTGCGCCACAACGGCTCGTTCGTAGGGGAGGCGAGGTAGTCGAACACGATGTCCGGATCGCGGTTGATGAACACCTTCCTGGTGACGCGCAATCGAAGCCCTTCGTCACAAACTCCGGGTCACCTAGCCTATCGTGCGGTTAGCGGAGGACCATGTGACAACCGATTCGATACGCATTGAAGCCGAGCTGCTGATCCCGGGACAGGGCGATCCCGTATCCGACGGGTGCGTGGTGATCGATGGTGACACGATTACCTACGCGGGCGGATCAGCGGATGCGCCCGACACTCCGGGCGGTGTGACCTATCAAGTGCCGGTGGTGATGCCGGGGATGTGGGACTGCCACTCCCATTTCTTCGGGACGGAGGCGGCCGATCTCACCCAGCTGGCCACCACTCCCCTGCCGATGCTGTCGGTCCGGGCGGCCCGGGATGCCCGCACCCTGTTGATGGCCGGCTTCACGAGCACCCGCGAGATGGGCGGGCTCGGCGTCCACCTCGGCCGGCTGGTCGACGAGGGAACGCTGGTCGGGCCGAACATCTACGGCGCGGGAGCGGCCCTCGGTCCCACCGCGGGACACAGCGACATCCACTGGATGCCGGAGTCCTGGCGGGACGACCTGGCCGCGTCGGGCGTGGGTTGGGTGGCCGTGTGCGACGGAGTCGAGGAATGTATCAAGGCCGTCCGCCGCCAGATCCGGGTGGGCGCCAAAGTCATCAAGATCAACGCCACGGGCGGCACGATGAGCCACTTCGACCACCCCGACCACCGGCAGTTCAACGACAAGGAGCTGCGGGCCATCGTCGAGGAAGCGGCCATGGCCGAGATGGCGGTCGGGGCCCATTGCCACGGGCTGGCGGGCGTGGCTGCGGCGGCCCGGGCCGGCGTGACCACCATCGAGCACTGCAGCACCCTGGACCAGGAGACCGCCGAGTTGATGCTGGAGATGGGGACCATGGCCGTTCCCACCCGCCACGCCGTCGAGTACCTGGTGTCGCTCAAGGGCCAGATCCCGGACTGGGCGTGGCACGCTCAGGCCAAGGTCGAACGGACCCACGCCGCCGCCATGCGACTCGCCATCGCCTCGGGCATCCCGATCGCCACCGGCGCCGACATCATGGTCAGCGGCGGTCCGTGGGGCACCAACGGGCTGGAACTCTCCGCGCTGGTAAAGGCGGGCATGACCCCCCTCCAGGCGATCGAGGCCGCCACCGCCAACGGCCCGGCCACGCTGGGCCCGAGAGCGCCCAAGACCGGGGTGCTGGCCGAAGGCTACGACGCGGACATCATCGCGGTCGCCTCCAACCCGCTCGACGAGATAACTGTCCTCGGCGACTCCGCCCAGATCACGATGGTCTGGAAGGGAGGCCGGCTCGTGAAGTCGCCCGCTGGTAGTTCCCTACCCCATGCGACCGAGGAGTACCTCGGCGGTGCCGCTCAGGATGCGGTGTAGCTCGTCCTCTGTGAGGCCGGCCTGGTCGGCGGCCTGCCGGACATGGTCGGTGGGACGGTCGAGGATCATGGGAAACGGGTAATCGGTTCCCGCCGCGATCCGGGCCGACTCCACCGCATTCATCAGCAGGGTCAGGGCCCGGGCATCGTGCAGGATGGTGTCGTAGTAGAAGCACTCCAGGATCGAGTCCGGATGGTCGACCGCCCGGTCGAAGCCCGGTGCGTGTCGGGACGCGTGGGCGGCCCGGCCCGCCAGCGTCGGCAGCACGCCGCCGCCATGGGCGAGCAGGACCCGCAGGTCCGGCCACCTGGTGAACGTCCCTGCGAAGTACAGCCGGAGGGCGGCCAGCGTGGTCTCGAAGGGGTTACCGCAGACGTTGCCGAGGAAGTGGGCCTTCAGCCGATCACCTCCCATCACCCGGAAGGGATGGATGAAGAGCAGGGCGCGGAGGGACGCGGCCGCCTCCCACAGGGGCTCCAGACCGGCCACGTCGAGGTCTCTACCCCCGACCTGGGTGGGAATGGCGCCGCCGGCGAAACCGAGCTGCTCGACCGACCTGACGAGCTCACGTGCGGCCGCCTCGCCGTCGACCACCGGCAGCGCCGCCAGAGCACCGAACCGGGGCTCATCCCCTATGTCCTCAGCGCAACTGTCGTTCATGGACCGGCACCACACCGTCGCCGCCTCCGGAGCGAGGTCGTCGCCGGTGACGTCCATCCACGGCGCAAGGATCTGCCTCTCGATGGTCCGCTCCTCCATCCAGCGGAGGCGATCGGTCAGCTCGCTCAGGGGCGGGGGGACCGGACGGGACGGGCCGGACGGGAACAGGAGCGACCGGCCGTCCGGCGCCAGGCCGACCGGCACGCTTCCCGCCGACGCCTCGTGGAGCACCGACGGCGACAGGTAGTGGGCATGCATGTCGATCATGGACATAGCCGAGCGACCCCTATGCAGCCAGGCCGATCAGGAGAGCGACTCGCTGCGCCACGCCACATCACCCCCCACGATGGTCATCACCGGGGCGGTATCCGCCATCTCGTCCGGCGGGAGCCGGCGCGGATCACGAGGAAGGACGGTGAAGTCCGCCAGGTAGCCCTCGGCGATCCTGCCCCGGTCGCCGGACTGCCCGTCCGCCTCGGCGGGCCACGCGGTCATGGTGGCCAGAGCCTCGTCGAAGCCCACGCCCTCCCCGGCGCCCCACACCCGGCCACTCGCATCCAGCCGAGCAGTGGCCGTGGCGACGGCCGCCATGGGTGCGGCGTCCGGGATGACGGGCGTGTCCGAGCTATGGACCGGCTTCAGGCCGGCGTCGATCCAGGTGCGGAGCGGGTACATCGCCGCCAAGCGCTCCTCGCCCAGCGCGGCCAGGAAATCGGGGGCCCGGAAGCGCATAAATGACAGCTGCGGCACCGGGATGATGCGCCCCTTCTGCATGGAACGGACGGCGCTGCCGGAAGTGAGGCAGCAGTGCTCGATCCGGTGCGAGCGGGTCCCGCCCGCCGGTGGATGGGCGGCCAGCAGACCTGCCACCGTCTCCACAGCCGCGTCACCGATGGCATGGATGCTCATCTGCCATCCGATCCGGGCGCCCTTGCGGATCGTTTCCTTCATCTCCCCGAGATCGATATGCATGGTGCCGGACGTGCCGGAATCCGAGTAGGGCTCCAGCATCGCCGCGGTGCGGGGACCGAACGCTCCGTCGGAGAAGACCTTGGCCCCGCCGATGCGGAAGTTGGGGCCCCCGGCGCCCGGACGGAGCCCCAGATCCCCAGCCGCATCCAGCAGCTCGGCCCTGATCATCGACGTGAACCGCAGCCGGAGGGCCCGGCGTTCGCTCATCCGCAGGAAGGCCGTCACCTCCTCACCCCGGTGGGACATGGTGAGCGGGGCGGCATTGGTCACGTAGGCGAAACCGTGGGACAGGAAGTAATCGGTGGCGATCTCGATCGCCTGCTCGTCCTCCTCTTCGGACCAGGGTGGCACCACCGGATCCATCAGGGCCCGAGCGCCGTCGAGCAGCTCACCGGTGGGAACGCCGTGCTCATCCCGGACTATCGCCCCGTCGGGGGGATCGGGAGTGTCCGCACCAATACCGGCCGCGGCGAGGGCGGCGTGGTTGACGACCCGGCGGTGGAAGTCGAAGCTGTCCAGCACCACGCAGCGGCCGCCGGGCAGGTCCAGCTCGGAAGCCGTGGGCGCGCGCCCCTCCGCCAAGCGGGCCGGGTCGTAGCCGCGGCCCTTGATCCACCGGCCGGCCGGGAGTCTGAGGTCGGCGTCCACCACCCTTCCGACGATGTCGCCCACCGAAGAGACATCGGACGGCCAGCACGGAACACCCATCCGGGAGCGCCCGTAGTTGACCGCATGGACATGGCTGTCGGCGAAACCGGGGAAGGCAACTCCCCCGCCGAGGTCGACGACTTCGGCGGTGGCGGCCACCGTGTCCTTTACTTCGTCAAGATCACCCAACCCACGGATCCTCTGACCGCTGACGGCGACCGCCCGGATGGGACGGTCGCCGCCTGCGACAAAAGATGCGTTTGTCAGTATCCGATCAGGAGCCAATCAGCAGTCGGTGTCCAAGTCGTTGGCCTCGTCGACGATCGCCTGCTGGTCGAAATCGTTGATGTCGTCGAGCAGGTCGTCGATCACATACTGGCCCATGTCGATCTGCTGGGAGATCACACCACCCTGGATGAAGATGTTCACGTAAGTGTTCCATCCGGCCGCGTCCAGGAAACCGAACACGTAGTCACCGCCCTCTTGCGGGGCAGTCGTGATCTCGATCACTGCCGCCAGGCCGGCCCGGCCTTCCGCGTCATCGGTGAACTCTTCGGGGATCAGCTCCTTGAGCACGCACACGGCGCCGTCGATGTTGGCGTAAGCCACCAGTTGGCCCTTGGCCGTGGCGCGGCCCAGACCGATCAGCAGCTCGTCGTCATCCTTGTAGTCCTCGGCGGCCAGCAGCCCCTCGGCAGGAAGGGTGTTGAGCGAGGCGGGCGCGATCGACACGGTGTCGAGGCCGGCCGCGTTCATCGAGGCTATGTCGGACTTGGCGGACGAGTAGGCGTCGATCCGTCCATCGTCCAGAGCCGCCTTGACGGTCGGAGCGTTAGTCCCCACCTCGATGATTTCCACATCGTTGTCCGGATCCAGGCCTGCCTCGACCAGCAAGGCCCGCACGAGCGGAACCTCGCCACCGGCCAACTCCGAGATGCCGATCTTGAGACCGGCCAGGCCGGCGATGTTGTTGATCGACGATCCGGCAGGTACCACAACGTCGAACACCTCACCGTAAGCGTACGTGAAGAACGGGTACAGGCCCGCCCCCGCCTCGATAGCAGGCAGCATCGCCCCTGGAACCCCCATTCCCGCCTCGGCGTTGTTGGCCGCCAGGATCTGGGCAACCTCGGATGATCCTCGAGTGCCCTGCAGGCTCACATTGAGGCCCTCATCCTCGTAGTAACCGAGACCTACGGCGATCCAGTAGCCGTAGCCGAACCCACTCGTCGTTGACAAGGCGAGGTTCACATCTCGGAGTTCCTCATCCTCCGCGCATGCAGCCCCGATCATGGCCAGCACGATCGCAAGCGCCAGTACGACCGACCAGGGTCGGCTCCAGCGGGTAGTTGGTTTCATATCCCTTCCTCCTTGTCCGGGCGAGCAGGTGCTCACCACGATTCTATATGGTGGCCCTTTAGGTGGCCTCTTCAAGATCAACATGCCAGAAGAGCAGCTTCCGCTCCAGCCATGCGGCCACCAGGAACAGCGCCAGGCCGATCAGGGCCAGCATCAGCAGGTACGCGAACACATCGTCGCTGCGGAACTGGAAGGCCGCCGTCTCGATCAGGTGGCCGGCCCCCTCGTTGGTGGCGGTCAACTCGCCCACAATGGCACCGATCAATGCGAAGGTGAGAGCCGCCTTGAGCCCGGCAAACACGGTCGGTACAGAGCTCGGGAGCCGTAGATGACGGAAGGTCTGCCAACGGGTGGCTCTGAGAGATCTCATGAGCAGCCCCGCGTTCTCGTCGATCACCGTCAGCCCGGTGATGGTGTTGATCAGGACCGGGAAGAAACAGATCGTGGCTGCCAGCGCGATCTTGGAGGCGATTCCGAAGGCGAACCAGGCGATGAACACCGGCGCCAGGGCCACCCTGGGGGTCGACTGGAACAGGATGATGACCGGGTAGAAGGCCTTCCTGAAGGTCGGCACCAGGGCTACGTAGGTACCCAACAGGAATCCTCCGCCGGCGCCGATGACGAACCCGATGGCCGTCTCCTGGAAGGTGACCCAGAAGTGCCACAGCACGAACCCGGTGCTTATGGCCTCGAAGAAGGCCGGGATTATCTCCGACGGTTTCGACAGCACGATCTCCGGCCAGAACGACAGACGGGTCCCGGTGATCGCCTCCCAACTGCTGAGAAGCTCCCAGATCAGGCAAATGGCGATTACAACCGAACCCGTCAGAAGGATCTGGGACCAGAACCCGCGGAAACGGGAGTCCGAGCCGGAGCCTGGCAGAGACCCGACCCCGAGCGTGTCGGCGTCGGACATGCTGTCGGTAGCCAATCGAGAACTCCTTCCGCTCGCTAGAAGAGACCGAGCACTTCGCGGATGTAGTTGACGGTCTCGGTGTACTCCGCCAACCGTCGGGAGCCCGGAACTCTCGGTCTGGGGAGGTCGACGTCAACCAGATCGAGTATCCGGCCGGGCGTGGTCCCCATCACGGCCACCCGGTCGGAGAGGAACACCGCCTCCCGGATGTTGTGGGTCACGAACACCGTTGTCTTGTGCTCGTGCTCGGCGATACGCGCCAGTTCCGTATTGAGGTGCTCCCTGGTGAACTCGTCCAGAGAACCGAACGGCTCGTCGAGCAGCATCAGGTCCGGATCCGAGACCAGCAGTCGGCACAGGGCCACGCGCTGCTGCATGCCACCGGAGAGCTCCCGCGGGTAGTGCTGCTCGAATCCCTGCAACCGCACCAACTCGACCACGTCCGCGACACGTCGTTCCCCGTCCGGCTCCATCGTGCCCATGATCTCGAGGGGAAGTGAGATGTTGCGGATCACGTTGCGCCACGGGAAGAGGGTCGAGGTCTGGAACATCAGGCCGATCTCCTCGCGCGGCTCCGTTACCTCACTACCTGCGAGGTAGACGCTGCCGGCCGTCGGGCTAAGGAGTCCCGCGATGATCTTGAGGAGAGTGGACTTCCCGCATCCCGACGGCCCCACCAGGGTGAGGAACTCCCCCTGCCGAACGTTCAGCGACACGTCCTGTAGAGCCACCAGCGGCTTTCCGTCCTTCTCGAACACCTTGGTGATGCGATCCACGGCCAGCGCCGCGTAACGGCTCGGGATGTACCTGGCGGACGAGCCGGTACTCGGCTCAGATACCACGCGTCATTCCTCTCGTACCGATGGGGATAGCGATGTGATGCTAGTAGCTCGGTCGCCCGGCCTCCCAAGCCTCGCCATGAGTACGCTTGCAGCTCGTGGCGGTATCCGTTCCTGCGCTGATGAGGGCGGCCGAGCTCGTCGAGGGTGGCATGCTCCGGCTGGCAGAGCGCCAGGTTCCGGGAGTGCCTGACGGCTGGTCGCCGGTCCGGGTGAGGGCGGCCGGAGTGTGCGGGACCGAACTCCATTTCCTGGAGGGGCTAATCGACCCGATGGGCATCCCGCGAGTGCTCGGACACGAGATCGCAGGGGAGGTCATGGGCGCTCGGGCGAGATCACCTGGCTCGCGGGCGGCGGTCTACAACGTGATGAACTGCGGCTCGTGCCGCTACTGCAACACGAACCGGGACCGGCTCTGCACGCGTTCGGGGGGAATGATCGGATTCACCGCCGACGGCGGCTTTGCCGAGTACGTGATCGTCCCGGAGGGGAACCTGGTTCCCCTGCCCGACACCGTCCCCTTCGAGGCGGGCGCGGTGCTGGCCTGTAGCGGGATGAGCGCCGTCCATGCGGTCCGGCTGGCGGGAATCGGGACAGGGGATCCGGTGGTGGTCAACGGCATCGGAGGGGTCGGCCTGATGCTCACCCAGGTGGCGGCCCTGGCCGGCGCCACCGTGCTGGCGGTGGCGGACGACACAGCCAAGCTGGAGCTGGCACAGGACCTCGGCGCCCGGGCCGGCCTGGTGATCGACGATCCGGAAGGCTACGAGGCTCTTCCGCCGGAGGCGGCCCGGATGCTTGGTCGCGCGCCTGACGTGTTCTTCGAGACCGTCGGAACCAGGGAAACGATGAGAGCCGGGTTCGGCTGCCTCGCTCCGGGCGGTTCCTTCGTCCAGATCGGATACACCCACCAGCCCCTGGACATCCACCCAGGAGCTCTCATCAAGAACGAACTCCGCATCCTCACGTCTGCGGCCGGCTCCAAGAGCGACCTGGAAACAGCCATCACGCTGGCCGCACAAGGCCTGCTGAAGACCGTTATCGCCACCCGGACCAACCTTGACGGACTGGAGGCTGCCATCCTCAGCCTGAAGGACCGCCGCGTACTGGGCAGGAACGTGGTGACGTTCGCATGACCCGTCTTCAATGCGCGTTGGTCCGTCAGCCGTCGGAGTCCCGAGTCAACCGGGGCGGTGGTCAGGCCGGGGTCTGGCCCATGGATTCGAGCATGGCGGTGGCGGTCTGTTCGTTGATCTGCCGCGGCACCGGCTGCGGGCCGGGCCGGAAGTCGCCGGCGGAGGTGGCCAGGACAGCCAGCGACCGGGCCTGCAGGGTGAGCCCGAGATCCATGGCCTCGATGGGGTTCCCAATACCCCCGGCGGCGACCAGGTTGACGATCCGGCCCTTGGCCAGCAAGAACACGGTACGGCCGCCGGGCAACTCGTGAGCGAATAGCGACGGGGCCACCCGCTCGCCGGGAGCCTCCCGCTCCAGGCGGCCCACATCGATCTCGGCGTCGGTGTGGCCGGCATTGGCCAGAAGAACTCCGTCGCGCATGGTCTCGATCAATTCGTAACCCACCACCCGCTCGCGCCCGGTGGCGGTTATGACCACATCGGCGGTCCGGACCGCCCCGTCCGCGCCGGCCACGTCGAAACCGTCCATGGCTGCCTCCAGCGCCTTGACCGGATCGGGCTCCACCGCTACTACATCGGCGCCCCGGCGGCGGGCATAGAGCGCGATGCCGCGGCCACACCATCCGTAGCCGAACACCACCACCCGCTTCTTGTGCAGGGAGATATTGGTGGCGCGGACGATGGCGTCCACCACGGATTCCCCCACCCCATGCTTGTTCTCCACGATCGCCTTCAACGGGCTGTCGTTGATCACAATGACCGGGAACCTCACCTTCCCGGCCAATCCCTCCCGCAGGCGGAAGGCCCCCGACGTGGTCTCTTCGGTAGCCCCCCTGGGCGTCCGGCCGGCGCGGACGCACGCCTCGATCAACTCGGCGCCGTTGTCCAGCACCAGATCGGGCTCGGCCGCGGCGATCCGGCCGAGGTGATCCCGGACCGCGCCCTCACCGTCGCCGGGACGGTCGAGCACCTCACAACCCCGATCGGCCAGGGCCTCGGCAGTGCCGAACTGGGTGGTGCCCTCGTTGCCCATCGCGACCACGCGGGCACCGCCGGCCAGCAACCCCTCGACCAGCACCGCCGTCTTGGGCTCCAGATGGAGGCGGAAGCCGATCGTCAGCCCGTCGAACACCCGCCGCCGCGCCAGTTCGGCCAGAGCCGCTCCCAGCACCGGCATGCGCCTCCTGGCCCAAGCGATCCGCCCCTCGGCAACCGCCCAGTCGCTCACCACCCCACACACTCCTCCCGTGAGCACTCCCAGCGGGGGTGGATCTGTTCTCTGAGCCACCACCGCGAGCGTACAGAACCTGTGATGGTCATGGTCCCAGACACGCCAAAGGTACAACCGCCACACCGTCAGGACGTTTGAAGCAGTAGCGGCCGCCCGTGATGACCACCAACCCGGCGAGCGTCGCCGCCCGTTCCTTCGACACACGGTCTCTCAGCTTCAGCAGCGCCTCCGCGGCCTTCTCGATTGTCGAAGTACCTCCGAGCTTTGCCTCTGCGGCGATCCACCGGCCGTCCCCGGTTTCGATGATCGCGTCGGCCTCCAATCCGTAGGTGTCCCGGTAGTGGTAGACGTTGGCATCGTTGGCCTGGGCGTAAATACGCAGATCGCGGACGACCATGGACTCGAAGAGGAAACCGAAGGCGGCCAGGTCACTCAAGTACTGTTCCGGGCCGACTCCGAGCGCCGCCGGCGCCAGGGACGGATCGACGAAGTGGCGTTTCGGCGAGCGGATCAGGCTCGTCCGTGACCTGAGATGCGTATTCCAGGCTGGTAGGTCGTCAACGACGAACAAGCGGCTCAGCGCATCCAGATAGATCTTGACCGTGGTACGGCCCACCCGAACGTCCCCGCCCGTCTCTGAAGCCAGCTTCCGGCACCCCGCAGTGGTCGCCACGTTGCGTGCGAGTGACCGCAGCAGGCGCATGACTCCTGTGGGACTGCGGCTGATGCCGTCCACTGCCGAGATATCGACTCGGCATATGTCGCTCAGGTAATCACGAGTGAAACGACGGGCTTCCGTGATCGGCGCGCCGATCAGCCGAGGCCAGCCACCCCTACATGCCGCCTCGACGAGGGTTGGGATGTTGACGGGTGATTCCGCTGCGGCAAATGCCTGACTCTCCAGCAACCCACCTAGGGACACGACCGGTTCGGCTGTCCCGCTCTCTGTTAGTGACATCGGGCGCATGCGGACGCGACTCACCCGACCGGCGCCCGAGTGGCGCGTAAGTTCGTCAGCCGGAACTGCGGACCCGGTCAAAATGAACTGGCCGGGCCGACCGCGACGATCACATTCGACGCGCATCAGGTGCCACAACTCGGGGACACGCTGCCACTCGTCGAGCAGGCGTGGCGTTACGCCATCGAGCAACAGCTCCGGAACCTGGGAGGCGATGTCCCAGAGATCGGGACGTTCCTCCAGCAGGATCTCGCTGTGGGCGAAGCGCTGACCGGTCCACGTCTTGCCACATCCCTTGGGGCCTTCGATCAGCACTGCTCCCGCGGAGCCCAGCGCCACCGGAA
The DNA here is from genome assembly GCA_028820935.1 of bacterium. Lineage (NCBI taxonomy): Bacteria > bacterium. The sequence goes on from JAPPHZ010000031.1 coordinate 135,555, forward strand.
CCTCGGCGTCCACGATCCGATCCAGATACATCCGCTCGGGAGTCGCGGAGCCTGGATCTCTCAGCATTCGTCACCCTCTAACGAGGAGCCCACAATCGATCCTACACTAATCGGAGTATCTATCCTACACTTTTCAGGATAATGGGATGGCAATTGCTAGGGTGTTCAACCTACATAGATCAGTTTCGCGGACCCTACGGGATGACGGCTACGAGGTCGATCTCGACCATGATGCCGTGGAGGTTGCTGCCCACGGTGGTGCGGACCGGCTTGGGATCACCGAAGCGCCGCTCGTACACCCGGTTGAACGCTGCGAAGTCACCAAGGTCCTGTAGATGCACCGTCGCCTTGACGGCATGGTCGAGGCTGGTGCCCGCCTCCTCCAAAACCGCGCTCAGGTTGTCGATGGTCAGCTCCGTCTGCTCCTCGATCGTGTCGCCGACGATCTGGCCTGTATCCGGGTGGATCGGTCCCATCCCTGCTGTGAATACAAGACTGCCGACCCGCATGCCCTGCGAGTACGGACCCAAGGGCGCTGACGCGGCATCGGTGCGGATTTCTTCTTTCATTTCAGTACCGTCACTCCAAGAGGCTGTTACCCATGATCCACCGGACTCCCACAAGGACTCATGTCCCCGCTCGGCGCAGCTTCACCGGCGAGAGACTAATCCCGCATGCTTGGAGCCAACCCGCCGGGGTGCGACATACCTCTTCCATTGACCTCACAATCACGATATGGTGTCCCCATGACCACTAAGACACGGTACTACAACACGACAGGACGGGAATTCCTCACCAAGGCCCGAACCCATCTGGCCGACGACGACCTGTTGCAGGCCTCGGAGAAGGGCTGGGGTGCTGCTGCCCAGATGGTCAAGAGCATCGCTGAGGCCAGAGGTTGGCCCCACAACGGCCATCACGAGCTCTGGCGCGCGGTCAACCGCCTCGTGGACGAGACCGGAGACCCGGACATACGGACCGCCTTTGGCCTAGCAGGCACTTTGCACACCAATTTCTACGAAGGCTGGCTGCCCCGCGAGAACGTCGAGGACTACCTCGCCCAGGTCGACGGACTGGTCTCCAAGCTGGAGGGTCTTACTCCCTAGCCGAGCGGGCCCGTCGCAGCCTCTACTGCCTCCACGAGGGCCTCCTCCGACAGAAGCTCCTCGGCTTCCCGGAGCTCAGGCGACAGTATGCGATCGGGGCCCGCTCCCGACACGCGGCTTCTCAGGAGCCGGACTGCGGCCGCGGTGCCGACCCCCGGTTCGAGCGGCGCTCGCAGGTCGACGGAACGCGCCGCCGTGACCCACTCGACGGCGAGGATCCGGCGCAGGTTCGCAATGACCACGCGGAGCTTGCGGGCCGCGGACCATCCCATCGACACGTGGTCCTCCTGCATGGCGGAGGTGGGATAGGAGTCGACCGAGGCGGGGGCGGCGAGGCGGCGGTTCTCGGCGCACATGGCGGCCACGGTGTACTGGCCGATCATGAGGCCGCTGTCGACACCGGGATCGTCGGCGAGGAACGGCGGGAGTCCGTGGGAACGGTTGTGATCGAGCAGCCGGTCGAGCCGTCTCTCGGCGATCGCGCCCACCTCGGCCAGGGCGACGGCCAGGTAGTCGGCTGCTAGAGCGACCGGCGCTCCGTGGAAGTTGCCGCAGGACTCGACGCGGCCGTCGGGAAGGACCATCGGGTTGTCGATGGCCGAGGCAAGCTCGCGGTCGGTCACCTCCTTCACGAAGGCCAGAGTGTCTCGGGCCGCGCCGTGGACCTGGGGCGTGCACCGGATCGAGTAGGCGTCCTGGACCCGCAGGTCGTCGTGGCGGTGGCTGGCCACGATCGGTGACCCGGCCAGGACGGCCCGGAGATTGGCGGCGCTGGCAGCCTGGCCCGGATGCGGCCTCAACGCCTGGAGGTCGGCCGCGTACGCGCGGTCGGTCGCCAGGAGACCCTCGACGCTGAGCGCCGCCACGATGTCGGCGACGGTCAGCATGTACGAGGCATCATGGACCGCCAGGCACAGCGTCCCCAGGATCCCGTCGGTTCCGTTGGTCAGCGCAAGGCCCTCCTTCTCCGCCAGCACCAACGGCTCGATCCCATGTCGGGCGAGAACCTCGGCGGCACCCTCAACCCCTTGTTCGGTCACCACCTCGCCCTCACCGATGAGACCCAGACCGACGTGAGCCAGCGGAGCCAGGTCCCCGCTGGCCCCCAGCGAGCCGTGCTCGGGCACCATGGGCACGATCCCGGCGTTCAGCAGGCGTACCAACCCCTCGGCGACCACCGGCCTAGCGCCCGAATACCCGAGCGCCAGGGTCCGCGCCCGCAGGAACATCATGGCCCGGACCACTTCGGCCTCCACGGGCGGCCCCATGCCCGCGGCATGGGAACGGATCAGCGAGCGCTGCAGGTCGGCCCTCCGTGCCGCCGGGATCGTGGTGGTCGCAAGGGCGCCGAAGCCGGTGGTGATCCCGTAGACCGGGTCACCTTCGGCGAGGTGCTCCACTACGGAGCGCGCGGCCCTCATGCGCTCCAGGGCGCCGTCCGTGAGCCGGACTCTCTCGCCTCGGCGGGCAACCCCGACCACATCCGGGACCGTTACACCGGTACCCTCGAGCGGCACGGTCATCCCGGCACCGCCAATCGCGGGAAGAGCGCCAGGGAGGTCACTCGGGCCGCATTCACCACGGCCTCGGCGGTCAGGTCCAGGCGCTCCCCCACCAACCGCTCTGCCGGTCCCAGGACCGAGAAGGCGCCCACGACCCCCACCGATCCGTGGATGGGCGCCACCACCGCGGTCACATCGGGTTCGATGGCCCCCATGTTGAAGAACGGGACGGGGGGCCGGCCGGGATTCGTCACCTCGGTCGCCAGCGCCTCCCCTAGCGCCGTTCCTTCCATGGGCACCGACCTACCCACCCATCCGACGTGGCGGATCGCTCTGCGACTCTCCACCGTGGCTATGTAAACGGCCTCGCTTCCATCCCTGACCGCCAGGTACGCGGACTCCTCGGTTACCTCGGCCAGACGCTGCAGGGCCGGTTGGGCCGCCGCCGTGAGCCGGGCGTAGGGGCCCGACTGGAAGGCGGCCAGCGCGACCCGTACGAAGCTCGGCCCCACCGAGTACCTGCCGAGGTCGTCCCGGACCAGGTAGCCGCGGGCGGTCAGGACCCGCAGGTGGCGCAGGGCCGTGCTCACCGGTATGCCGGTCGCCTCGGCCGCTTCGGTCAAACCGACCGCCCCTCCGGTCACGACCGTATCGAGCAGGCTCAGGACTCTCTCCGCCGAGCGTGACGCATGAAGCGTCGATCCGGATCCGCGCGAGGACCGAGCGGGGGTCGCGGCCACCCGATCCTGAGACCCTGCTGCTTGCCCGAGTTTCATTATCTGAAATCGCTTTCTGTTCATTGACAGGATAGGGCCGGATCAGGTATTATTCAAGGAGCAGTTCGCCCTGCGAGAACTTATCCCTGCGGATCGGCGAGGTCTGCGATGACGGCAAAGAGGAACCCCGCTTCGGGCCCGCCGGTGGGAGGTGTCCGCGCTCCTACCGGAACCGGTCTGACCTGTCGCGGCTGGCCGCAGGAAGCAGCCTTCCGCATGCTGCAGAACAACCTCGACCCCGGGGTGGCGGAACGTCCGGACGACCTGGTGGTGTACGGGGGTACCGGACGGGCCGCCCGGTCATGGGACGCCTACCGCGCCATGATCCGCACGCTCACCACCCTCGCCCACGACGAGACGATGCTCGTCCAGTCGGGCAAACCGGTCGGAGTCCTCCGCACCCATGAATGGGCGCCCCGGGTGCTGATCGCCAACTCCAACCTCGTTCCCGACTGGGCACACTGGGACGAGTTCCGCCGCTTGGAACACCTCGGGTTGACGATGTTCGGGCAGATGACGGCCGGCTCCTGGATATACATCGGGACCCAGGGCATCCTGCAGGGCACCTACGAGTGTTTCGCGGCCATCGCCCGGAAGCGGTTCGGGGGCACCCTGGCCGGCACCCTCACCATTACGTCCGGTCTGGGGGGAATGGGCGGCGCCCAACCCCTGGCGATCACCATGAACGGCGGGGTAGCCCTTTGCATAGAGGTAGACCCCGACCGGGCACGGCGCCGTGTCGAGACCCGTTACCTGGACGTGGTCGCCGACGGCTACACCGACGCCCTCCGCCGCTGCGCGGAGGCGGTGGCGGCCCGCCGGCCGCTCTCGGTGGGGCTGGTCGGCAACGCGGCGGAACTCCTGCCCGGCCTCCTGGAGGACGGAGTCGCCGCCGACATCGTGACCGATCAGACGCCGGCCCACGATCCGCTGGCCTACATCCCCGACGGCCTGTCATTGGAGGAGGCCGACGACCTCCGGGAGGCCAAACCGGACGAGTACACCACCCGGTCTCGAGCCGCGATGGCGAGTCATGTCGAGGCCATGGTCGGATTCCTCGACGCCGGCGCGGAGGTATTCGACTACGGCAACAGCCTACGGGCGGAAGCGGAGCTGGGCGGGTACGACCGGGCGTTCGCCTATCCGGGATTCCTGCCCGCCTACATCCGCCCCCTGTTCTGCGAGGGCAAGGGACCGTTCCGCTGGGTGGCCCTATCCGGCGACCCGGCCGACATCGCGGCCACCGACCGGGCCGTACTCGAGGAGTTCCCCGACGACGAGGGCCTGCGGCGCTGGATCACGCTGGCCGGGGAAAGGGTCGCCTTCCAGGGGCTTCCCGCCCGGATCTGCTGGCTGGGCTACGGCGAGCGCCACCGGCTGGGACTGCGGTTCAACGACATGGTGCGGTCGGGAGAACTGAAGGCGCCCATCGTGATCGGGCGGGATCACCTCGACTCCGGATCGGTCGCCTCGCCGTACCGCGAGACCGAGGACATGGCGGACGGCAGCGACGCCATCGCCGACTGGCCTCTCCTCAACGCGCTGGTCAACACAGCGTCCGGGGCATCCTGGGTCAGCATCCATCATGGAGGAGGGGTGGGAATCGGCCGCTCTATCCATGCCGGCCAGGTGTGCCTGGCCGACGGCACCGATCTGGGGGCACGAAAGCTGGAACGCGTGCTGCTCAACGATCCGGCCACCGGCGTCATCAGGCACGCGGACGCCGGTTACGGACTGGCCACCCGAGTTGCCGCCGATCGGGGGGTACGCATCCCGATGGCGGAGACGGGTGACGCGTAATGGCAGCAAGACGTGGCCGCGGCGGGCGCCGCGCCCGCATCGCTGACCGCGGTCCGGCTAACCCCCAGCTTCCGTTCCGGCAGCCGAGGCTCCACTGGCAGCCGGTCCGGGCCATTCCGGACGACCGCGTCGAAGCCATCCACGAGGCGTCCCTGAAAGTACTGCGCGACGTGGGGATGGACATGCTGCACCTCGAGGCCCGGACGCTTCTAGGCCGGGAGGGAGCGGATGTCGATCCCGACTCGGCGCGGGTGCGTGTCGATCCCGAGATGGTCACCGAGTTGGTCGGCCACGCCCCGTCCGGGTTCACCCTCCACGCCCGCAACCCGGGGCGCCATGTCCACCTCGGCGGGAACCACTTGGCGTTCACCGCCGTGGCCAGCCCGCCCAACGTGTCCGGTCTCGGCCGGGACCGGCGCACCGGAAACCGGGACGACTTCAGGCAACTCGTGCGGCTGAGCCAGCACCTGAACGTAGTACACCTGCACGGCGGGTACCCGGTGGAACCCACCGATCTCCATCCCTCGGTCCGCCACCTCCACGCCACCCATGATCTGCTCACGCTCAGCGACAAAGCCTTCCACACCTACAGTCTCGGACGGCAGCGGACCCTCGACACGATCGAGATGGCCCGGATCGCCCGGGGGATAACCGAGGACGACCTCGAGGCCCAGCCTTCGCTGTTCACGGTGGTCAACACCTCTTCGCCGCTACGGCTCGACACCCCGATGATCGAGGGGATCCTCGAGATGTCGGCCCGGAACCAGCCGGTTGTGGTCACTCCTTTCACGCTGGCGGGCGCGATGGCGCCGGTGACGATCGCCGGAGCCCTGGTCCAGCAGAACGCGGAGGCCCTGGCCGGCATCGCCCTCACCCAAGCCGTCCGGCGGGGTGCGCCGGTCGTCTACGGTGGGTTCACCTCCAACGTGGACATGCAGTCGGGCGCTCCCGCCTTCGGGACCCCCGAATACGTACAGGCCGCGCTGGTAGGGGGTCAGCTGGCGCGCCGCTACGGCCTTCCGTACCGGTCGTCCAACGCCAACGCCTCCAACGCTGTCGACATCCAGGCCGCCTACGAGAGCATGTTCTCGCTGTGGGGAGCGGTGATGGGCGGCGCCAACCTGGTGATGCACGCGGCCGGGTGGCTCGAGGGCGGCCTGCGGGCTTCCTACGAGAAGATGGTGCTCGACGCCGACCTGCTGCAGATGATCTGCGCCACGCTCGAGCCGCCGACGACCGATGACGGTGCGCTGGCCCTCGAGGCCATCGCCGATGTCGGACCGGGCGGCCACTTCTTCGGTACCGCTCATACCCGGGCCCGCTACCGCGACGCGTTCCACAACCCCCTCCTCTCCGACTGGAGCAACTTCGAGGCCTGGGACGAGGCCGGACGGCCCGATCCCGCCCAACGGACCGAGACCCTGGCCAGGGAGTTGCTGGACGCCTACGAGCCGCCTTCGATGGACCCCGCGGTCCGCGAGGAACTCGATGATTTCGTCGCCCGCCGAGCCCGCGAGGGCGGCGTGGCGACCGATTATTGAAGGGAGTTGCGTGAAGCCTGTCCGTTACAGCCCGGACCGCCTTAGGACCGACGAGAACCCCGCCGGCCATGCATGCGCGGACCTTCTTCACTACGAGGCCGACCTGGCCGTGCTGAACCATCTCCGCCGGGACCTGCGTGTCCTGCTCCGCCGCGCCCGGGTGGGCGAACTGGCGCTCCGTCCGTACGAGGTCAGGACCTGGCAAGAGGATGAGCTGCGCCGCAGGATCGTCATGTGCGACCCGGCGACCCTGTTGGGTGGCACGGACGTGTTGATCGTGGGCTTTCTCGGGAACCGGCGGTCGACCGCGGAGGCTCAGGCTATCGACGAGTTCGACATCGACGTGATCTCCGAGTTCCGGCAGTACCCGGGGATCCTCAGCTATAGCTCCATGGAGAGGACACCAAAACAGTGGGCGAACCTGGTGGTCCACCAGGAGGTGGGGGACCGCGAGGCCTGGCGTCACAGCGCGGTTCACATAGAGGCGGCCGAGATGCTGTCTCCCGTCGTGTACCACAGCGTCCGCATCCACAACGGGCGGCTGCGCGGAGGCCCGATCGGCGACGGCAGCCTGACGGTGGAGCTCAGTAAGTACTGGGACTACGACTCGGACCCGATGTGGCACGCCGTCCGGACACTCCCCGGCGGGATCACGGCCGCGGATCCCGGGCCTGGCCGGCCATGACAGTCCGGCGGATCCTTTCCATAGGCGACCCGGCCCTGCGGGTGCGGGCCGGAGAAGTGTCCCGCCGCGACATCCCGCTCCCGGAGACCCAGGACCTCATCGACGATCTCATCGACACCATGCGGCACGCCAACGGCTCGGGGATCGCCGCTACCCAGATAGGCGAGCGCGTCCGGATCATGGTGATGGAGGTCGACGACAACCCGCGCTATCCCTACAAGCCGCCCGTACCCCTCACGGTGGCGATCAACCCCGAATACGACGCTCTCGACGACAGGACGGTGGTCATCAACGAGGGATGCCTTTCGGTCCCGCTGCGAGGTGAGCTCGAACGCCGCGTCAACCTCTGCGTCCGCTATACCGACCGCCACGGGATCGATCATGAACGGGTCCTGCGCGGCCTCACCGCCGGGACCTGGCAGCACGAGTGCGATCACCTCGACGGTGTCCTGGTGGTCGACCGGATCGACCCCACGACGCTCAGCACCTGGGAGGAGTTCGACCGGCATCACCGTGACCCTTTCGTCGAGCGCATCACCCGCTTCGTGGCCGAGGTGGGCTCGTGAGCAACCGCTACTGGTGCGAGTTGGCTTGGCTGGGCGGCCCGACGGCCACCCCCGGAGTCCTGATCGAAGTGGACGGTGACCGCATCGTCGGGGTCTCACCCGGCCACGCCTCGCCTCCCCAGGACGCCGTCGAACTGCCCGGCCTGACCCTCCCCGCACTGGCCAACGCCCACAGCCATGCCTTCCACCGGGCATTGCGGGGCCGGACCCATGGCGGTGAAGGAACGTTCTGGACGTGGCGCGACCTGATGTACGGCGTGGCCGCCAACCTCGATCCGCAGAACTACTACCGGCTCGCCCGGGCGACTTTCGCCGAGATGGCGCTGGCGGGAATAGGCGTGGTGGGCGAGTTCCACTACGTCCACCACCGGCCCGGAGGGGACCCTTATGACGACCCGAACGCCTTCGGGGCGAGCCTGGTGGCCGCGGCGCGCGACGCCGGAGTCCGCCTGACCCTGCTCGACACGCTGTACCTGCACGGGGGGTTCGCCCCCTGGTCGGGATCCGGGTACGCCCCACTGCGTCCCGAACAGGCCCGGTTCAGCGACAGGTCGGTCCACGCCTGGACACGTCGGGTCGAGAGACTGCGGGCGACTGTTCCCGGACCGGGCACCAGGGTCGGGGCGGCGGTCCACTCGGTCCGCGCCGTCGACCCGCCGTCGATCGGGATGGTGGCTCGCTGGGCCAAGGACAGGGCTCTGCCCCTTCACGTTCACGTCTCGGAGCAGCCGGCCGAGAACGAAGCCTGCCGCGAGGTCCACGGCCGAACCCCGACGACCGTGCTGTCCGGCGCAGGTGCGCTGGGTCCGGACACCACCCTTGTCCACGCCACACACCTCTCCAGTGCCGACATCGGCCTGATCGGCGCCGCCGGGGCCCACTGCTGCATCTGCCCCACCACCGAGCGCGACCTGGCAGACGGGATCGGGCCCAGCCATGACCTGGTCCGGGCAGGGGCGACCCTCTGCGCGGGATCGGACTCGCACGCGGTCATCGACATCCTCGAGGAGGCCCGGGCAGTGGAACTCGGCGCAAGGATCCTGACGAACCGGCGGGGAGTCCACGCCACCGAGACGCTCGCCGCCGTCGCCACCGTCAACGGGTACCGGTCGCTCGGCTGGAAGGACGGAGGCGCCATCAAGCCGGGCTACCTGGCGGACTTCACCAGCATCGGGCTGGACTCGGTCCGCCTCGCCGGAGTCGACACTCCCCACGTTCTCGACGCGGTGATCTTCGCCGCCTCCAGCGCTGAGGTTCACAACCTCGTCGTCGGTGGCCGGCCGGTGGTGGTCGGCGGCGCCCACGTCTCGGTCGACGTGGCGGGCGAGCTCGACTCGGCCATCGCCAAGGTGGTGGCGGCGTGACGCTGGTGATCGACAACATCGGCGAGTTGGTCACCAACGCCCCCGGGCTCGGGGCGGGACCGCTCGGGATCGTGGAGAAAGCCTCGGTGGTGATCGACGGGGACACCGTGGTCTCGGTGGGTCCTGCCGGCGCGGTGGCGGACGAGCGCCTGGATGCCGGAGGCAGGTGCGTGATACCCGGGTTCGTGGACTCCCACACCCACCTGGTCTTCCAAGGCGACCGGGCGGAGGAGTTCACGCGGCGGATGGCCGGTGAGCACTACGACGGCGGCGGGATCCGGGTGACGACCGAGGCCACCCGGGCGGCGGGTCGGGAAGCCCTGCGCGCGGGCCTGGCCCGGCGGCTCGAGGAGGTCCAACGGGCAGGCACCACCACCGTGGAGATCAAGTCCGGGTACGGGTTGTCGGTCGAATCCGAGGTTGCGACCACTTCGCTCGCCGCCGAGGTCACCCCGGAGAGCACCTTCATGGGCGCCCACGTGGTGCCTACCGAGTATCTGGGCCGGACCGATGAGTACGTCGGTCTGGTGTGCGGGCCGATGCTCGAGGCCGTCCGACCCCACGTCCGTTGGATCGACGCCTTCTGCGAGCGCGGGGCGTTCGACGCCGACCAATCGAGGGCGGTCCTCGAGGCGGGCCGCGCCGCCGGTCTCGGTCTACGCCTCCACGCCAACCAGCTGGATTACGGTCCGGGAGTCCGCCTCGGCGTGGAGATGGACTGCGCGTCGGTGGACCATTGCACCTACCTCTCCGACGACGACATCGAGGCCCTCGCCGCCAGCGACACCGTGGCCACCTTCCTCCCGGCGGCGGACTTCTCCACCCGCCAACCGTACCCCGACGCCCGGCGGGCCATCGACGCCGGAGTCACCGTGGCCATCGCATCGAATTGCAACCCCGGGTCGAGCTACACCACTTCCATCTCGTTCTGCATCGCGCTGGCGGTGCGCGACATGAACATGACCATCGACGAGGCGATCGCCGCCGCCACGACCGGTGGGGGGGCCGCTCTCCGGCGCAAGGACGTGGGCCGGCTGGCGCCGGGTGGCCCTGCCCACCTCACCATTCTCGACGCACCGAGCCGCCACCATCTCGCCTACCGGCCGGGCGTTCCGCTGATATGGCGAACCCTCGGCGCCGACTACGTCCAACCATCCACCGAACACGAAACCCGAAGTAGAAAGGCAAGCCCATGAACCTCCCGAACCCCACCGGACACAACCAGTGGTACCCGTTCGCCAACCGCCCGCTGCCTCCCGAGATCGACGGTTGCCTGACCAATCCGGCCGCGATACCGGTCTTCGACTCCATGCCCCTGCCTCGGAGTGCCCGGTTCGTGGTGGTCGGCGCCGGCGTCCACGGTCTGTCAAGCGCCTACCACCTCGCCATGTACCTCGAACGATCGGGGAAGGGCAAGGGCAGCGATGTCGTGCTGATCGACAAGCAGGGTCCCGGCGCCGGGGCCACCGGTCTGGCCTGCGGATGCGTCCGCAACCTCTACATGACCAACGAGCTCCACCCCATCCTGCGCGCCAGCGTGGAGGTGTGGGAGTCCGATCCCGTGAACTTCGGCTTCCAGCAGGTCGGCTACGTGTCGGTCGGGGAGGCGAACCAGGAGGAGGACTACATCGAACTCCACGCATCCCAGGCCGCGAGCGGGTACCCGTCGGACCTCTACTTCGGATCGGACGCCCATGCGTTCCTGACCGGGCTGTGGCCCGACTTCAAGACCGAGAACTGCGACGTGGTGCTCCACGAGCGCCGGTCCGGCTACGCCGGTACCCATATCGCCGTCTGGGGCCTGGACCAGAAGTGCCGGCAGTGGGGCGTGCAGCGCGTGTACGGAACCACGGTCACCGGATACGAGATGGACGCATCGGGATCGGTCATCGCGGTCGAGACCGACCAGGGACCGATATCGTGCGAGCAGGTCGTGGTGGGCGCCGGAGCGTGGACACCCCAGCAGTGGGAGTGGCTGGGCGGACCGTCACACCTCGACGTGCTGTATCCCGACGGCCACACCGAGAAACAGATGGACATGTGGACCTACTGGCGCCTCCTCGAGGGCGAGGTCCTTCTTCCCGAAGGCGTGGACTTCCGCACCGCCCAGCATCGGGACTCTCCGGTTCTCCACGTGGAGCTCTTGGACACGCCGATATATGGCGAGGACGGGACGATGATCAAGGACCACACCTACGTGTACACGCGCTACGCGGCCGAGCGGGTGGGCGCTCCCGGCCTCCAGGGCGGCACGATCCCCATCAAGATCGGCCCGCGAGCGGAGGTCGAGCCCTACGGCCATCTCAATGACCTCTACCAGGCGGAGTCCTGGTTCGCCGACTACTACTGCTCCGCCCTGGGGATGCTGTTCAAGCGCCTCGAGAACCTGCGGCCCTACTTCAAGGACCGCAGGAACGGTGGGATCGGTGCGTTCACACCCGACAACGTGCCGGTATTCGACCACCTCACGGACAACGCCTGGGTGATCGCCGATTCCAACCACGGTTTCAAGATGATCGGTGTGGGCAAGCTCACCGCTCAGATGCTCGTGTACGGGGAGAAGCCCGAGGAGTTGAAGCCGTTCACCCTGGACCGGTACCGCACCGGCGGCACCTTCGGCAACCGGAACTCGAACAGCCCTTGGGTATAAGCTCGGCATCCGTCCGGAAGCAGCAGGCCGACCCATGACATAGCGGCGGCTCGCGGGATACGTCAGGAGGACGGTAAACGTTGAGCACGCCAGAAGCGCCTCTGAGAGCCGCAACCTATCTGGGCGACAACACGATACCCATCATGGGCGACCTGGTCGGGTACCTGTCGGAGGTGACAGGCGTTGAGGTGGTAGTCGATGACGAGGCGGGGAAGACCACCGTTGAGGCGCTCCGCCACGCGCCCACGCTCGACCTGGTCTGGATGTGCGGTTACCCGACCGTATCGCTTATCTCGACCGGCCGGATGTCGCATGCGATCGTGGCCGCGCCCGTGTTCGCCGGCCATGGGGGGCCGTTCTACCACGCGGTGATCGTCACCCACGAGGCCGGTCCGCCGTCTTTGGGCGCCGCGCTGGAGACCAGGCTGGCCGTGAACGAACTCGAGTCCTGGTCCGGCTTTCTCGGGCTCATGGCCCATGTCGAGCGATCCTTCCCTGGTAGGTGGTTCGCCGACCAAGTCGTGACCGGTTCGCACCGGGCCTCGCTAGGAACTCTGGCCGACCGGACCTGCGACGTCGCCTCCGTTGACGTAACCGTCTGGGAGCATGCACTGGCCGAGCGACCCGAGGCGGTGGCGGAACTTCGCGTGATCGACCGCACCGTCCACTGGCCGGCGCCTCCCTTCAGCTTGGGATCACAGCTCCACCCGCGGGTACGGAAGGGACTCATAACGGCCCTGCTCTCCGTCGGACCGTCGGACGTACCGCTCCTGGACGGTGTCGTGCCGGCCAACTCCGAGGCCTACCGGGATGTCATGCCTGTCCGGTCACGTGGAATCCCGAGTTCGGTGATCCTCGAGGCGCGCGACGCGGACCGGAAGTGACAGCCGATCCCGCTGCGGGACCGTCGCCGGCTTGATGGGTGCGGATGGGCGAGCCTTCCTGCCGTTCAGCATCGTCCCGATCGGGGTGTAGCGGATGAAGAACCGGTAGGTCAGGAGGAGCAGGACCGTCACGGCCACCGAGATCATCAAGAACTTGACCTCCGCCGGAAGGTCCCAGTCCCTCACGATCGCTTGCGCGACCACCACGACCGGTAGGTGGGATAGATACAGCCAGTACGAGGAGTCGGAGAGGTAGCGGACCCCGCGACGTTCTCTCGACAGCAGCACCCGGAACAGTCCCATCAGCCCGAAGCACATACCCCAGGCGTAGGCCACTTGCAGTACGGAAGCCACCGGCCAGGAGAAGACCGCCTCATCGAAGGTGAAGACCAGTCCGGCCGGGAGCACGATCAGGAACGAGGCCGGCAGGAAGAGCCACCACGGTTTCCCGATCGTGTCGACCAGCAGCTTGCCACCGCGTCCGCTGCGCCGGTACATCAGTGCGCCGAATGCGAAGAAGGTGGCGTAGTAGGCCAATACATGGGGTAGCGGAACGAGACCATCCGAGGTGTCAGGCCCGAAGACCGGATACGCGCCGCCCCCGCCCATGGACAGCTGCGGCACGACCGTAAGGGGAATCATCGACCACATGACCCACCGCGGCCAGATCGCCTGCCCGGAGCCATTGGGATCCCGGCGGTCCACCGCCCAAGCAACTATGGCAAAACCGGCCACCAGCCAGAGCAGGAACCATAGGAACCAGAGGTGGAAGAAGCGCTGGATCGTGGACAGATCGAGCCGGACAGTTGAGCCATCTTCGCCCTCCGCCTCGACGGCGCCCGCTCCCCAACCCGGCACCTCCGACCACTCCATGCCCTCGGGCAGCGGATCCCCACCTCGGTAGGCCACCAGCAGGTCCGCCGCCGCCTCGTGGCCGAAGTGGAAGGCCACCCCGAGGGGCGTCTCGCCCTCTGAGGCGGTGGCGACAGGCGCCGGCGCGGCTCCGCGCGAGAGCAGCAGTTCCAGCATCTCCACGTCACCGGTCAGGGCGGCCGCATGGAGAAGGGTCCATCCGCCCGGCTCGCCACGGAGGTCAGGATCGAAGCCCCTCTCAAGCAACTGCTCCACGCCTGCAACGTCACCTGTGAACACCTTCCCCCAGATGTCATCGTCCGCGACCGGGGCTGCCGGCGCGGACTTGGCCGCCCAGTCACCAACGAGACTGGTCAGCGGGACGATCGTGAACATGCCGATCAGGAGCGGGAGCGCCACCCGGCGCAGCCGATGGTTCAGCAGGGCGCCGAGGCCGCGGCGCCGCCACAGCAGGGCGGTGAAAAAGCCGCTCATCAGGAAGAACACCGGCATGCGGAAGCCGTGGACGGCCCACAGGAACTCGTCGAACAGCCCGTCGAAGCCGGACGTCCGGTCCTGAACCCACCAGGCCGCCGGGAAGAACGCCAGCGATGCGTGCAGGCCGATGCCCAGCAGCATGGCGAACCCCCGCAGAGCGTCGAGATCGTGGAGCCGCCGCCGCGCACTCGCCTCCGGATCGACCCCGATCGCTACCGGCCGCCCCGGGGTATTTGCCATCGTCCCATGCTATCGGCGAGGTCCGTCGGACCGGCCGGGTCGCCGCGGATCGAACAGTCCGGTGGCGAGGCGAGGTCGCGAAAAAAGGGACACGCTACATGAAGGAGACTTGACTCACTGTCTTGTTATGCTGAGGATGCCAGTAATATGTTATTTATGAGAAAGGGCAGATGAGAATGACTGCTGTGGACACCGCACGGGTCACCGAGCCGCTCGTCGACGCCAAGGACGAGGCGCGGCAGGCAGAAGTACGGACCGACATCGCACAAGCCCTACTGACCATTCACAAAGAGACCACGGCCCTGGTGTGGAGGGCCACGGCTGTGATCATCGCCGCCTTCGGGATAACCGTCACGATCATCCTCAACGTTCCACTATGACATCGGTCATCCGACGGGGTTGAACGCGGGTTCAGCCTCGAGAGGCCAAACGGGGAATAACCGGAGCCCCCAGAGGATCACCAGCGGTCGTTCAACGCTCTCCGCTGCGCCTCAAGCAACTCGTCGTCAATCTCCGAGGGCTCGTCCGAGTACACGGCGTCAAGGCGGGCCGTCACGTCGTCGGAATCCTCCTGAGTCGGCACTTTCATCCCCATAGCCTTGACCTTAGGCCCGAGGCGCGCTGGACCGAGCGTTCGATGCTCAGGCGGATGGCGGATTCGGGACCGACGACTGTCACTCTCTTGGACGCCCGGGTCACGGCGGTGTAGAGCAGCTCGCGAGTCAGCAACCGCGAAGACTCCATCGGGAGCGAGACCACCACCTCATCGAACTGGGAGCCCTGGCTCTTGTGGATGGTCAGGGCATGGACGGTCGTGTGCTCCCCCAGGTAGCCGGGCGGGAAGGAGCGGACGCCTCCCCGGTCGAACATGACGCGCTTGCCCTCGCCGGCCTGGACCACCACGCCGATGTCCCCGTTGTAAAGGCCCAGGTTGTAGTCGTTCTTGGTGATCATCAGCGGCCGCCCCGGGTACCACTCTCCTCGGTACCGGAGGCCAGGGAACCTCTCGTCGAGTGCGCCCTCGATGTCGCGCCTCCACTGCTCGACGCTGCCCGGACCTTCGCGATTGGCGCACAGCACCGCCATCCCGCCCAGGCGGGCCAGCGCCTCCTCCTCGCCGCCCGGCAGGGATGCCGCCTCCACCAGCCGGGCCCGGTGCTCGGTCACCCGGTCTCGGAGCCTCCGGAAGCCGGCCTCGGTCCGGTCCCTCACCCAGTCAAGGCCGTCGACTCCCCGGTTGAGCAACTCCATCGCCCGGTCCGGATCAGCGTCCCGGACCGCGTAGGCGAAGTCGGCGATCGGGCCTTGCTCCTCGAAGCGGTGCACCCGCTCCAGAACCACCACGCAGCCGGCGATCTCGGGTCCGCCCGGAACGGGACTCCGCTGGGCCGGATCGGGGGACCGGGCGGCGGGACCCACTATGTCGGCGAGGACCGTTCCGGCCTCGATCGACTCCAACTGGTACGGATCCCCGACCAGCACGAGTGTGGCGTCCGCCCGCACCGCGGCCATGAGCTTGGCGGCCAGCGGCAGCGAGACCATCGACATCTCGTCGACGACCACGATGTCGTGGGGAAGCCGGTTGCGCTCGTGGTGGGCGAACCGGGCTCGGCCCCACGCCCACCCGAGGAGCCGGTGGATGGTGCCCGTCTGGAGCGTCTCCAGCCTCTCCCGGACGATCGGGTGCTCCGCGTCGGCCGCGAGCTCGTCGATGACCTCCCCCAGCCGGGCGGCCGCCTTCCCGGTGGGAGCACACAGCGCCACCCGCGGGAAGTCCGTGGAGGTCCGGGCCAGAGCGGCCAGCATCCTGGCCACCGTGTACGTCTTGCCGGTGCCGGGACCGCCGGCGACCACGGTCAGCCTCCCGGTTAGAGCGTTGACGGCGGCGGCATGCTGAAGGTTCGGCTTGTCGTCGGAGACGGGCGGGAGCAACCCGTCCAGGACCGTCCGGGACTCCGGAGAGAGGGTGGTCCGGGGCACGGCCGTGCGGGTTCCGATCAGGTCGACTACCCGCTCCTCGTGCCGGAAGTAGCGCTCGAGGTAGAGGCGATCGCCGTCCAGCACGAGAGGCTCCTCTCCGCTGCCGTCGCCGACCATCGCGCTCCGCGACACCGCCGCGACCCAGTCCTCCGGATCCGGCCAGGGAAGTGCCTCCACCACCTCCGGAGGCCGGCCCTCGATCACCATCGCCTCCCGCTGCGTATCGAGCCGGATGCATACGTGCCCGAAGCGGGTACCCCGAACGGCCAGTGCGGCCGCCAGCATCACCGCCTGGTCGGACTCGTCCCACAAGCGGCTGATCACCATTGCTGCGTGGACTTCCAGCGGCGAGAGCGCACCCCCTTCGTTGAAGGCTGCCAGCAATCCGGACGTGCCGGCCACAGCCTGAGGTCCGGCGATGGCCGCTTCGAGCCGTCCGATGGCGACCATCATCTACGCCCTGCGAAGAGGTGGCTCAAGGCCACCACAGCGTGCGGCGGCGGCAGCCAGCGCGCCACCCCGCACCGCTCCCCGTCCACGACCGGAGTGTCGGGACCGATCATGCCCCTGACGAACAGGTACGTGGAACCGCCGAGGTGGACGGACGGCCGGTAGCCGGGTAGGCGCCACTCGAGGTACCGGTGGAGCGCGATTTGGTACAGCAACGCCTGGAGCACGTAGTTGCCGTGGTGCATGGAGGCAACCAGCGGGCCGGGCCCGTAGTCGGTCGCGGCGGGTAGCTCGCCGGCGGCCGGGAGCGTGTTGGACTTGAAGTCCATAACCACGTAGCGGTTGCCCGAGCCGCCGGGAAGGGCGGTGACGAGGTCGATTCCCCCGGTCAGGAAACCGCGGAACCGATGGGGTTCCAACTCGTGCAGCCGCGAGAAGTAGCCGCGGTGGGGATCGTCGACGTCGAGACGTTCCAGCATGACCGCTGCTATGTCGCGGAGGGTGATGGTCGATGCCGTAGTACGGAGCGGTAGCTCGAAGTCCACCTCCTTGAGGGTCCGCCCCGGGTCGAGATCGCGCAAGGACGGGGCGTCCTCTCCGGGTCCGAGGGGTGTTCGGATCGCCGCCGTCATCCCTCCGACGAAGGCATCCGTGTCGAAGTCCCAGGAAGCGTGGCGGGTGAGATGGGCCAGCTCGGCGCCGATCGCCGCGGAGGTGTCGGGGGCATTGAAGGGCACGTTCTGGAAGATCCGGTGCACCAGCGACCCGAACCGTGCCCCCCGAGGGAGATCCTCCATCAGCAGCCCGCCTCCCGCTCCGCCCGGCTCGCCCGCCTCTGCCGGTTCATCCACCCGGTCGGGTTCGTCCATGGTGTCCGCCTCCCCGCCCAGGGGACGATCCGGCGATAAGGACGTGAAAGAGACCCGCCGCCAGAAGTAGTCGAGGGAACGATCGAGGCGGGCCCGCTCGAGCCGGTCGGAAGTCCGGTGCTCCCCCGAGTACGGCACCGT
Source organism: bacterium (assembly GCA_028820935.1). Classification (NCBI taxonomy): domain Bacteria; species bacterium. The sequence goes on from JAPPHZ010000031.1 coordinate 153,459, forward strand.
CGGCTGGGGCCTGCCCAGGACGGTATGGCCGATGGTCCCCCCGGAGGCCTCGACAAGCCGCTCGATCTCACGATCAGGGTCACCCCCGCGGCTCAGGATCCGGTGGAGCTTGGTCCGGTCCGAGTACATGGTGTTCTCGATCCACCACACCACGAGGCGGTGCTTGGCCCTGGTGAGCGCCACGTACAGCAACCGGCCCTCCTCGGCCGCCTCCTCGGACATCGCGATCTCCTGGTGCGACTTGAAGCCGGGTGAGGTGGAACCGCCGACGACGATGACACGTCTACGGGGTTCCCCCTCCGGAGCAGGCTCGGGATCGTGGAAGATCGGGATCCTGACCGGGGGTCGGGGGATGTCCCATAGGTATGGCGCCATCACCACGGGGTATTCCAGACCCTTGGCGGCATGCACCGTCAGAACCTGCACCGCCGCCGCATCGGTGTCCAGGCGGCGCTGGCGGGACTCGGCATCCTCCACGTTCGCCTCGGCGTTGCGGGCCGCCTCGTCCATGGCGGCTTCGATCCACACCACCAGCGACCCGATCCGGCCCCTCCGCCAGGCGGAATGCATCTCCTCGGCGATGTGGTTGAGGTCGGTCAGTTCCCTCTCGCCCTCGAGTCGGGAGAGCACCCGGGCCGTGAGGCCCGTGGTCCGGTCGATGTCGGCGAACATCGCCGGCACCCCGCGGTCGTGGAGCAGGCCCTGCCAGCGCAGGACGTGTTGCTGCAGGTCGAGGATCGTGTCCCCTTCCAGACCCGCTACCTCGGGAAGGTCCATACCGACGAGCGGGGTGGTGGCCGCCAGGCGCAGGTAGTCCGCCCGGCTGGGCCGTTCGATCGCAAGGAGGAACCGGCGCCAGTGCTCGGCCGCCTGGGTGGCGAACACGCTCCCGGTCCGGGCCACCACCGACGGGACGCTCGCGGCCGCGAGGGCCTCCCGGATCATCCCGACCTGCATACCGGTGCGGCACAGCACCGCTATGTCGCCCGGGGCCACCCGTCGTTCCTCACCGTCGTTCCCCTCCAGATAGACCTCGTTTTCGAGGAGCCGGACCACCTCAGCTGCCACATCCGAGGCAACCGCCTCCCGAGTCTCCCTCACGTAGAAGAACGGTCTGAATTGCTGGCGCGGCAGCGGGAAATCGTCCGAGAAACGGCGGATCTCCAAGGCTCCACCGACGCCCCGGATCCGGGCAGTCCGGTTCCGTTCGGATGCCCGCACCCGCCGGTAGCCGATGCGGTCGTCGCCGAAGGTGGCTCCTGCCAGAAGCGCGTCGAGCGCGTCGATCAGCGGGCCGTCGCTGCGCCAGTTGGTGGCCAGGGTGCGGTGGCCGGCGGGGTCCTCGACGGCCGAGAGGTACGACTCGATGTCGGCGCCCCGGAAGGCGTAGATCGACTGCTTCGGATCCCCGATCACGACCAGGCGGGACTGGTCGAACACCGCCCTGAGGATCTGCCACTGGATGGGGTCCGTATCCTGGGCCTCGTCGACCAGGGCGATGGAGAAGCGCCTTCTCAACAGATCGCGGGCACCGGCGCCGACCCGCTCCTGGTTCAGCGCGTCGCGGGCCTCCACGAGGGTGTCATCGAAGGTGACCATGCCTTCCGCCCAGAGCCGCCGAGACAGCACCGTCCTCATCTCCCGGGCCATCTCCGCCCGGACTCTCGCCAGTCCGTCGGCGGAGGCCGGCGCAGGCGTGATCCGGGCATCCGGGACAGTGACGACGACCTTGCCGATCTGGGCCAGGTGCTCCTGGGTGACCTGCTCGAATCTGTCATCCGGCCGGGGAACGGCGAAACGGCCCACCACCAGATCACTGGCGGCCCGGCGCAACAGCAGTTCGTCTATCTCACGGGGCTCCATGTCACCGGAGAGCCGTGACCGGAACCCGAGCTTCTCCAGTAACCGGAGCGCGAAACCGTGGATGGTGAAGATCTGGGCGCGGTCGAAGTGGGTGAGAGCCTCCCCTAGCCGTTCCGAGTACTCACCCTGCCGGTCGGGGTCGGCGTCGAGCAGGACGCTGACGTGGTCGTCGACCGGCCCGACATGTGAACCGCGGAGAGCACTGAGGGTGGTGATGATCCGGCGCCTGATCCGGTCTTTGAGCTCGGCGGTGGCTGCCCTGGTGAAGGTGACCACGAGGATGCGCTCGAGCGGAAGCCCTTCCTCGGCCACCAGGCGGGTGACCACGGCCGCGATGGTGAACGTCTTGCCGGTACCGGCGCTCGCCTCGATGACCGTGCGGCCGTCGGCGATCGGCGCGTAGGGGTCGTAAGGACCGATTTCGGTCATACCGGCTTCTCCACCAGCAGCGGGAGGATCGGCCCCCACAGCCTCCGGGCGTAGTCCGGGAAGGAACTCCCCTCCAGGGCGGACATCGTCCCCAGGTACGGAAACAGGAACTCGTTGGCCGGATCCTTGGCCTCCGGCGAGAAACGGTCCGTCTCCCACGCCTTCTCGGCCTGTTTGCGGGCGCTCCCGAGGTTCCCGCCCACCTTCATCTGCCAGACGAAGGCCGTTTCGCAGGGCAACGGGATGGGGATGGTGAGGCCTTCGACGTACAGGTCGACGAGGCTCGACAGCAAACGCTCCGCCTGGTGCCGACGGCGCTCTACGTCACCGTGGATCGGTCCGATCCTCACGCTCCGGAGCTTGTCGCCCCGCAGGTGGCGACCGAGCAGCAACCCTTGCCAGGAGCGGTGCGGGTCCAGCGCGGACAGGAAGACCATCTGGAGGAAGGCTCTCAGGCGTTGCTTACCCTTGAGCCTCGACGGGGTGACCATGTCGACTCGGGAGGCGCCCGGATCGGCCGTTACCACGCCCTCGACCGTGCGGCCGCCCACCCGCACCGCTCCGGCGAACTGCTCATGCCGCTCCGGGTCGTATCCCACCTCCTTGGCTGCCTCCCACAGTTCGACCGCCCGCCGGCGGGCCCGGTCGAGGCCTGCCCGCCCGAGGTCGCCGGGCGGCACGGTGTCGCCGGCCCGCTGATGGGCTTCGAGTAACTCGATCGGGTGACCCGACAGCAGTCCGGCGAGGAAGCGGTCGGTGACCTGCCACTCCTCCAGGGGGCCGAGCTCGGTGGGCACGGTGTCATCGGGGATCTCTCCCTGGCGCGGGATCACGAAGCCGAGCCGGGCGCGGATGAACTCGCGGGCGGGATGCTCGAGAAAGCGGCCCAAGTCCGCGAGCCGGATCTCCGAGAGGACGTCGTCCTGGGGGGCCGGCAACAGGAGACAGGGCGCCTCCCCACGGGTGCGATGCTGGACGGCCAGCGACCCCTGGAACTGCATGGGGTCGAACCCCCACGGTCCCGGCACACGGAGCCCCCCGGAGACGAAGTTGATCTCGCTGAACGGCTGGAGAGGATGGTGGGTCCGGAGGCTCTCGAGGCCGGGCTCGCCCACCATGTCGGACAAGACGTCTGCCAACTCGGCGATGGGGACCGCCGACGGGTACTCGGCGTTGGTCAGCGGGTCGCGCCCCGAGTACGTAACGATCAGGTGGTCGCCGGCCGCCATGACCGCATCCAGGAGGAGCTGGCGGTCCTCCGCGCCCCGGTCGGAGTCACCGATGACCTCGTTGTCGACCAGCAGGTCGTCGCCGTCGGCCCGGCTGCTCCTGGGGAAGCGCTGGTCGTCCATACCGAGCAGGCACACCACCCGGTAGGGCACCGAACGCATCGGAACCAGCGTGCAGACCGTGATGTCCCCGGTCCTGAAGTGCAGGGGGCTCGGCACATCCTGCGACCAGTAGTCCACCACCAACCGGGCTTCGGCAGGATCGAGCAGTGGATCGTTACCGCCGGCCTCCACCCCCGGGAAGCTCTCCTCGAGCAGGCGCTCCAACTGGCCCCACTGCCACTGGTCGTCCCACGCGGGTGCTGCCAGGAGGCGCACGGCCGCGGCGATGGCCGGGCCCCACTCGGAGTAAGGCCGAGGCTCGCCGAGAAGCTCCCGGACCGTGACGATCCGGTCCATGATCTGGGCCAGTAGCCCGATCGGCAATGCCTCCTGCCCTTCGGCCCCGTCGAGAGGGGCGATCGTGCCGACCACGCGGACGCTGCTGTCCGCGTAGAAGACGCCGGAAAGAGCCCGGTCGAGCCCGCGCCGCCAGGTGTGGTCCCCCACCCCGCCGGCGTTCCACCCGGCGCGGTGGTCGGCATCGAGGCCCCACCGCACGTTGGTGTCCTCGATCACCGTGGTGATCGCGTCGGCCGTCTCCTCGTCGAACCCGAACAACCGCCGCACGACCGGCATCGCCACCAGCTCGCGTACCGTGCCCGCTTCGAGGCGGGAGCAGGCCAGGTCGAGGACCGTCGCGGCGAACCGGACCAGCGGGTTGGTAGCGGCGGGCGCCCGGTCGGCGATCCGGAGACGCAGGTCGGGCAGGGCATCCTCGCCGGTCCGTTCCCGAAGGAAATCGGCGCCGGAGTCCGGTCCGCCGACTGCGCTGAGGAAAGCGGCTTCGAGGAGAGGAGCGAAGGTGGCGAGGTCGGGCGTCATGATCACGACATCTCGGGGTTCCAGCGTGGCGTCGCCCGCGAGTACATGGAGAATGGCATCGCGAAGAACCTCCACCTGCCGGCGGGCCCCATAACAGACGTGTATCTGGACCGACGGGTCTCGGTTGGCGGTGGCGTCGACCGGAGCGGGAAGGGCGTTGGAGCGGATGTCGTGCTGGAGCCGCCCGAGCAGCGTGGCGGCCGCGGTTCCCTGTGCGCCGGCGGTTGGATCGCCCGTATAGCTCCGGCTCGCCAGAACCAACTGGAGTTCACGGCTCTCCTGCGCCCAGGAGCGCAGCAGCGGATGCCTGGGCAGGTGCGCCGTGGGGTCGGACGCCCTTCCCGTTTCGGCACCGACCACGTCCCGTTCCGCAAGGACCGCCGTGTCCTGCCACAGGACGGGGGACGGATGCAACAGGTGCAGGTGTACATCGCGAGTAGCGGCCAGCGCCTCGAACACCTCGACATCCATCGGGTCCGCCGATGTGAGCCCGTACACGAAGATCCGCTCCGGCAGATCCACATCGAGCGCACCGCTCCGGATCGGCTCCAGGGCTGAGGGGATCAGTTCCGCCAGGCCGGGCGTCCCTATCCGTGCCCGGACCAGCCGCCACAGGCGCGCCTGCCAGACGTCCGCCTCGGGAAGGGTCCCTCCATCAGGTCCGGCATCCTCCCCCTCCGTCCAGGCCCGGACCATCTCGGGACGACGCCGGGCGTAGCGGGTGAACAGTCCGGCGACCTTACGGGCCGCCCGGAGGCGCTGGCTGTTGCCGAGCGTGTCGACCGCACTCGGGGCGTCGATGAAGCGGGCCAGGAGCCACATCCACGGCTCATCGAGGTGATCGTCCACCACCGATACCACGGTACGGGTCAGAGCGGGTCCCTCCCAGGCATCCAGCGCCGAGGCCAGTTCGGGAACCGCTCGTAACACCTCCCGGACGAGGCGATACGGGGACGGGAACCCTACGTTGGCGCACACCCCGTCGCCTGACGTCCGGTCGGCCAATTCTGCGGCGATCCGCTGGGTGAGCCAGCGCTCGATACCGCGCGTCGGTACGGCCACCACCTCCTGCGCGAAGGGATCCGCCGGGGGTGACGCCAGCATCTCGCACAACCCGCCCACCAACTCGTCGGGATGCGACCCGACGTGGATCAGCAACGCCACGGTGAGTTGCCAGATCGGTTCAGAGCGTGCGTCCGGTGCAGGTCCTCCACAGAGGCGAACTTATCACCCGCCACCGACACATCGCATTCATCGACAATCTCAGCGAGGAGATCGTGATCCGGATCCCGGCGGGCTCCATCTTGGCCGCAGTCCGGCTAGCTGCTGTGGGGCACCACCCGTACCTTTGCGGGCATCCGGTCCAGCGAGCGCTTGACTATGGCATCGGCCAGGCCGGCGAATATGCGCTTGTGGATGGGCCACAACGCGTACCAGTAGAGAAGGCCCAGAACACCCGCCGGATGGAAGTAGGCGGCGGTGACCGTGCGGGATCCGTCTGCTTCGGGTAGCACCTCGAACTCGAGGACCGCGGTTCCGGGGAGGCGCATCTCCGCCAGGAGGGTCAGGCGGCGACCCGGCTCGATGGCCACCACCCGCCAGAAGTCGACCGCATCGCCCACCCGCAGCCTGGTCGGATGGCGGCGGCCCCGGCGCCTACCGACTCCCCCGACCATGCGATCCAGGATGCCCCGCAGGTTCCACAGCGGGTCGGCGTAATACCAGCCGTTCGTTCCCCCGATCGACGACACGACCTCCCAGACCGTCTCCGGTGCCGCTTCGCATAAACGCTCCACCCGCTCGCCGCGGCTGTAGAACGACACATCCGAGCGATAGTCGCGCATCGCGAACGATCCCTCCGTCCAGCGCGCCGGCATCTCGGCATCCTGCTCGGCCTCGAGGGCCGCGCTGATGGCCTCTTCATAGGTGTGTAGAGGGAGAGGGATCGAGGTGGCCAGGTCGGCGACGGGATCGATGACCAGGTCGTGTCTGAGACCGTCTATCAGCGGCCTAGCGACGCTCGCCGGTACGGCGGTGACCAGGTTCAGCCAGTAGGAGGAGAGGCGAGGGGTGAGGACGGGCACCGGCACGATCAGGAGCCGCTTGCCGATCACCCGGGCGAATCCGGTGAGCAGATCCCGGTAGCGCAATGCCTCGGGGCCTCCGACATCGTGGATCCGGCTTTCTGACCCTTCCGCCTCCAGAAGCCGCAGGAGGTACTCGATCAGGTCATCCAGGGCGATCGGCTGGGTCATGGAGTCGACCCACCTGGGCGTCACCATCACGGGCAGGTGGTAGACGAGGTCGCGGATGACCTCGAAGGCTGCCGAGCCCGGCCCCACCACTATCCCGGCGCGGATCTCGGTAACCGGCACGGAGCCCGATCGCAGCACCTCACCCGTCTCCCGTCGGGAGTCGAGATGTGCCGAGGCCACCTCCCGAGGCTGCAACCCGCCCAAGTAGATGATGCCGCCCACCCCGGCGGTCGCGGCAGCATCCCGAACATGGGTCGCCGCCCGGCGGTCCAGTTCCGGAAAGTCCTTCCCCGAAGCCATCGAGTGGATCAGGTAGTAGACAAGCTCGATCCCCTCGAACGCCTCAACCAGCGACCCGGGATCGAGAGCGTCGGCACGAACCGTCTCGACACCCTCCCACCCGCGGCCGGCCAGAGCCTCCGGCCGGCGTCCGGCAGCGCGGACCTGATGCCCCCGCTCCACCAGCCGCGGGATCAGATGGCTCCCCACATACCCGGAGGCGCCTAAGACCAGCACCCGTGCCACCGGATCCTCCTTACTCCGTCGGGCTATGCATCGCGCAGGGAGGGCGCTCACGGCAAAGTCTATGGCTGCGCCGGCCCTAGCCAGACACCGGCCTAAAAGGCCGCTGGGCCTCGCGCGCAGACAAGGGACCGGACGTTACGATTCGGGTAGTGCAAGGACTCGTCGCCCCCGGAGCCCGGTAGTGACGCTCTCGATCATCACATGGAACGTCGAGTGGGCGACACCCCGCTCGCGACGCGCCCCGCATCTACTGAGCCGCATCGATCGCCACGAGCCTGATGTGATCTGCCTGACCGAGACCCACCACGACCTGCTGTTCTCAACGCGGTCACAGCATCTCCTCCCAGCCCGACTACGGCTATCCGATCAAGAAGGGTCGCCGCAAGGTGATGCTCTGGTCTAGGCAGCGGTGGCGGAAAGTCGATGATCTCGAGATCAATACCCTCCCGCCCGGACGGTTCGTGTCCGGAGTCACGCAGACGCCGCTCGGCAACGTCACCGTCGTAGGGATCTGCATTCCTTGGTTCGGGGCACGGACCGAGGCCTGGCGCGGCGACAAACGCAAGAAACGCTGGGAGGACCATGAACGGTTTCTGGCCGGTCTCCCCCAGGTGCTCGAACGGCTCCCGCGCGAGCGGCTCATCGTGATCGGTGACTTCAACCAGGCGATCGGACCGACCAGCCGCGCACCGGTCAAACTTCGGAGCGCCCTGCAGTCAGCCTTTCCGTAGGACATGCGGATCGTGACGTCGGACATCGCCTCCGAGGGACGCGCCAGTATCGACCACATCGCACTGAGCGCGGATCTGGCCGCCACGTCCATGTCCCCGCTGAGCAACCTCCGCGCAGGGAAGAAGTTGTCGGACCACTTCGGCGTGGCGGCGCGCGTGTCCGCCCACGGGCAGGCTACGTAGGGTTCGATTCGGCCGGGTTAGTTGGAAAGCCCCCATCTGGTGGCGACGCAGGGCTGTGGGCGCCGCGTTGCGGACCGCCTTGACACACGGTGGTGCGGAATATACGCTGTTTCACACGATGCGAAACAGCTTTATTTCAGAAACAAGGCTGATCAACACAGCCGCCAAAGAGATCGGCGAACGCCTCCCCCCGCGGTGGCGCCTCCTTGAGCGGGAACGAGAGGCTGCCGTGCGTCTCCCACAGGACTCCACTCGCATAGTCGACGCCATCTGGGAGATCCGTGATCCTGCTGGAATCTCATCCGATGTCATCGTCGAGGTCAAGACGAATCCGGTGGAACCCAGATTCGTCGACAGCGTCGTGTCAAAGCTGAAGGTGCTCTCTAACTCCGGGAGTGAACGGGTCGCCGACCCCCCCGCCTGCATGCTGATCTCGACTTACCTGAGTCCCTTGGCCCGGGAACGACTGACCGAAGCTGGGGTAAGTTATGCCGACTCCACGGGGAACATCAGGTTCAGCGTCGACCGCCCCGCTGTGTTCATCGAGACCCAGGGGGCGGACAAGAACCCCTTCAGGGAAAAGCGCCCGCTCCGTTCGCTCAGGGGTCGTCGAGCCGCCCGAGTGGCCAGGGGCCTGCTGGACTACCGGACTCCCTTCGGAACCCGGCAACTGGCGGCCGAGATCGCGAGTTCTCCGGCGATGGTGTCAAGGGTGTCCAACCTGCTGGAACCGGACGAGATCGTCACCAAGGAAAGCCCACGGGGACGAATCGTCTCGGTGGACTGGGAGGCCCTGGCCCGCAGATGGGCTGTGGACTACGACTTCGCGTCCTCCAACACTCTGACGACTTGGCTAGAGCCGAGGGGGACGGAGGCGCTGTTTGCCCGGCTGCGCGAAGCGGCGTTCCGTTACACCGTCACCGGCTCCTTCGCCGGGTATCGCCTGGCGCCCGTCGCCCAGCCGCGCCTGGCGACGCTCTACGTAGAGGATCCCGAGACCGCGGCGGAGATACTGGGACTGCGTCCCGCGGAGACAGGGGCCAACGTGCTCCTCGTGGTCCCGTTCGACCCCGTGGTGTTCGAGCGAGCCGAGCATGACAACGGCATCGCATACACCCGCGTCACGCAGACCCTGCTGGATCTCATGACGGGGCCGGGACGGGGACCGGCGGAGGCGGACGCCCTCCTGGAGTGGATGCGGGAGAATGAGGACGTATGGAAACTCCCTATGACCCGGACTACATAGGGGCGCGGGAAACGCTGCTCGACGCTGTGGAGGCGCTGGGGGCCCACAGCGATGCGGTGATCCTGGTGGGTGCCCAAGCGACATACGTGCACACCGAGGACGAGGGCGCCAGCTTCGCCCTCTCCCCATTCACCTATGACGCGGACATTGCGCTCGATCCCGGGCTGCTGGGCGCCACCCCCACGATCCTTGAGGCAATGAGCCGCGCCGGCTTCCGGCTGGGGAAACAACCCGGGCTGTACAAGAGGGACGACCGCTCACAGGTTGACCTGCTGGTGCCTAGGGCAGTTGGCGGGCCTGGCCGCCGAGCAGCCCGGCTTGGGGTCCATGGCAATAGGGCGGCGATGAAGGTCCACGGGCTCGAAGGTGCGCTTGTCAGCCATGCGCGCAGGAAGATCATCTCTCTCACGCCGGATGCTGACCGCTCATGCATCCTGAAGGTGGCCGGTCCGGCCGCACTGCTGGTTGCGAAGGTGCACAAGATATGGGAGCGTCTCGAGGGTCCCGACGCGCGCCGTCGGGCCGGGCTCGCCAAGGACGCATTCGACATCTACCGGCTTCTGCGGGCCATCGACACCGCGGAGATGGCTTCGGAATTCGACCTTCTGGCATCGCACGAGGTGTCGAGCCACGTGTCATCGGATGCGTTGTCGATGTTCCAGACCCTCTTCGGCACCGAGACCGGGACGGGTACCGGACTCGTGGTAAGGGCGGTCCAAGGCCTCGAAGACCCCGCCTTCATCACCGAATCGAGCGTCGTTCTCAGCCAGGACCTGATCAAGGCGACCACACGGCCGTAGCCCCGATTCCGATCAAACCCCCTAACGAAGGGTGCCCGCCGTCTTGGCGTGCTGGTCGAGTTTGCGGAAGAAGTCCCGGTACACGGCGTCCCTGTCGACATCCGTGGCCTCGCTCATCAGCGGCCGGCCGGGAAGACGCCGCCACTCAAGATCCTCGTCCAGGGTGGGGGTCGGCACGAATGCGGTCGGTACCCAGGTGGGATCGATCAGCCAGGCGAAGTTGATGAAGTCCCAGCACACCCAGGACTGGCCCGGGAAGGGATCGACGAGCCGCTGCGCCCGGAGGCGGTTGTGCGTGTACAGGTAATGGAGATAGCTGCCGATCTCGCCACGGCCGTCGACCCACCGCTCCGACTCCGGTAGCGACATGACGAGCTGCTCGCCGATGTAGTACCCCGGCAGGTACAGGAGCGGCACGCCCGAGTCGAAGAGCAGGCGTGAGGCGTGCTGGTCCTGCACCAGGTTCATCGAGGGTGAGTTGCTGAACCTGACGAACGTCGGAAATCCGGACGTCCAGGACACCACCATCCGGGTGATGATCTCCGGTTCCATCAGAAGCGCCGCGGCGATGTTGGTGACCGCCCCGATCGCCACGACATGGAGCAGCCGGTCGTCGTCCGCCATGGCGGCTTCGATGATCCGCCGGGCGCCCTCGCTGTCCACGATGTCGTCGGGTGACTCCATGAACCGGTCAGCGCCGCGGAACGCCACCCCATCCGATGACATGCCGAGCCACCCCATGATGGTGCCGATCTCGGCGTACGACAACTCCATACCCTCGGCCGTCGTCTCGAACTCGACATCCTCTGGCTCGATTCCGGCAGCCCTCAGCCTATGCAACCAGGCCGCGATGTCATCGACCTCGCCGGCGGTCGAGTCGTCCACGTCCGCCCGCGCAGCCGCCAGGAGGGGCTCCCTGAAGTAGGCACGCGAGAACGGCGCGGCCACGATCGCTTCGATGTTCAACCGCTCCGGCGACAGCAGCCCCCAGGTTATGGCGAACTGGTCATCGACCTCGTTCGCCGCATCGGTATCGATCAAGACCCGAACCCTGCCCAGCTGCGGCGCCAGCATCTCCATGCGCCGCTCGTCGCTTATATACGGAAACTGTGTCATGCGTACTCCGACCTTATCCGATCGCGCCGGCCGCCATGACCCTCAGCGGATGCGGTCGATGGCGATGAGCCCTCCGGCGTCGACGACGATGGTCATTCCCCGTACAGGCTGAGCCGGGCAGCCTCCATCGCTTCCTCGAGCGCAGGCTCGCGTGCATGCTTGGCTTCCATACCGGTCACCCATCCTGGCACCCGATTCAAGACCCGCGTTTGAGCCGCCCCTCCGTATGACCGTGAACAGCCCTCCGTCGCTCCGACATGACCAGGGCTTGGGGCCGGTTCGCCAGCGAACGACATCACGGCCGGTCACATCGGCCCGGGGTTCAGTCCTCTTCGAAAGTCGCCTCGTTGACCAGCAACGTGTCTGCACTGTTCAGAATCTGGAGGCAGCCTCCTCCTGTCCCTAACCGCTACTGGAACCTCATCAGGCAATCTCGCGACGAGGACGACCGATCTGCCTCGACCAACTCTCCCACTTTTCACGCTCTGCCCGGCGCCTTCCGCAGCTTATGGTGGGATGGGATCGACATATTCGCTTGCTGATAGAATGGTCGGCATGGATGACTTGGTTGACCTCTTTGGCCGGGCAGCCGACGAGATGCTATCTAGTGTGCAACAGTCACGGGCTGCCCTAACACACAATCTATCGATAGGAGAAGCGAACGAATCTGTAGTACGCGAATTCTTACGCCAGCGGCTACCAGCATCCATCGGGGTGGGTCGAGGGCAAATAGTCGACAAGAACGGACAACGAACTCGACAACTTGATGTCGTGCTATATGACGCGTTCAGGACCCCCGCTCTATGGACTGACAAGGAAAAGGACCAGCGCCTGTTCCCATCGGAAAGCGTAATCGCAGTAGTTGAAGTGAAGACACGGCTTAGTGCATCGGATGCGGAATCTATCGTTAGCAATATGAGGTCAGTAAAGACTCTGGACAAGTCTAGTTACTACGGTCGGAATGCCACATCAGTGCTTCAAATCTATAAGAAACTGTATGGCCACGAATACGAACTAGCACCTACTCTATATTTTGTCTTCGCATTTGAGAGCGGTGAATTGAGGCCTATACGAGACTCCCTTACACAAGCTACGGCCAGCTACCCACTGGCATCTCGAATTGACTGTCTAGTGAGTCTGAATACTGGGATTATGTGCTGGTATGACTCAGCGCGCGATACCATAAATGCAATCCCTGATGGTGCTGACTGGAGGTTCATTAGCTACAATACTGATCATGCTCTTTTGATGTTCTATATACTCGTATCTAGATACTTATTTCAACTGCAAGGCGGTGAGGTTAATCTCAAAAAATATCTACCACAGATGAGATTCTAGTCCGGGGTGGCCTGTCGATTAAGCTAGATAAAACCGAAGGGAATACTCATACTGTACGGCCTGATCTATATGTTTCGGCATGTCTCCTAAACTTAGCTAACCTCGCGCGCATAACGCGCGCATAAGCCGTAGACTAGGTATCGCTACCTACCTAGCAGTTACCAATCCCTCTCGAAACCAGTGCACGAGGGTAATGGCCAGATGGAGAGCCGTCTCCGCCTCCTCTAGACTGACATGTAACCGCGCGTTCTGATCATCAGTCCCATGTCGATCTATCTGTGCCTTCCAAAGTAGCCTTAACATATAGACAAGGCCCTCAACCGGATCCTTGTCCCTTGTGCCAGGCTCTAAGGACACAGCAAACTTCGTAGGCCTGCTCTTGACGTCAGCAATTATAGTTCCCAGAGTAGTCAGCTTGTTATTAGGACTGACTACGGTTTTAGCTGCAGCTTCAACTGCCCGTACCGCTTCTCTATATGCAGAACTAGGATCGGGACTCCGGCCGTATACTCTAATCCACGCTTCTTTCAAGTGCTTGCTGGCATTGTCCCGACTTTCCATTACGCGGTTTGCTCTCTTCATGACCTCCCCTTGGACACGTCTCTCCAATCGGAAGTGGTGGTCCTCGAGTACAGGTGTCCATATCGAACCTGCTTCTTCAAGAATTCGCCGCAACTCTACCGCGTTAGTTCTTTTGGCAAGATTGCTAAGTACCAAGTCTACAACATCCAGCAGAAAGTCTGAATTGCCTTGCATCAGCCTGAGAATCCACTGACCCAGGTGTTCCTCGTCACCCGTTGGAAGCTTCAGCCTCAAGGAGCGCTCTATAAATCGAATCTGCTCAATAGACCAGAAGGAGTAACCGTCCCAAGGAGTGCCTCCAGTCAAGGCAGGCCTCACCCAATCAATCAAGGAACCCCGGAGCCAGACGGGTACTCCTTCAAATGGCCCTTCAAAATCTCCCGAAGGGTTCTCTCTCTGACTCAATGGAATCCACTCGGCCACTCGATACCTGCCCGGCTAACCGTAATGCTGACGTGCGTCGGTCGGACGGACCGACCTCCAGCGCTGAGGTGCCAGCAAAACCGATGCGCTAGGTCGGTGTCTATCCGAGCCATACGTCTGATCACACTAGAGTAGTTACAGCCTTATGCTTACGCAAGACGTCTTGGAGGCTATCCCTCGGAGCCTTCAATGCTCATCATCAGAACCGGGGGGATGAAACGTGACTTGGGCTTCATGTGCCCAAGCGTAGGAACACTTCAATAGTGTGAGATCACAATAAATCTGTTATCGTTTGTCTGAGATTGACAGCAATCGCAACATCCTTGTCTGCGGCGATCCACTCATCAACCTTGGGGGCCTGCTAACCGAGCCAGATGTTCTTGCCTGCGGTGGCGAGGGTGGTCCTCTGGGTCTCGTAGCCGGGCATTAGGCGGTCGACGGTGGACCAGAACTTGGGGGTGTGGTTGAGTTCGCGGAGGTGGGCTAGTTCGTGGGCTAGGACGTAGTCGATGAGGGTCGGGGGGAGTTGAAGGGTGGCCCAGTGGATGTTGATACGTTGGGGGCCGGGCTGTGGGCGGGCTGAGCCCCAGCGGAAGCCGAGATCGCGGACCTCTACGGTCACGGATTCTTCTCCGAGGCGGGCGGCCCAGGGGCGGATTCTCTTCCGGAGCCACTTGGTACCGACTTCGGTGTACCAGCGTTGCATGGCTTCGGCGCCGTGATCGACCTGGTCGGCCGGGAGGTGGAAGCGGCCTCGGTCGAGACGGACTCCGGTTCCCTCTGGTGTGAGGGTGAGTCGGTAACTGCGGCCTAGGTAGGCGAAGCCCTCCCCCGCCACGAACCGTTTGGCGACTGGTGGGCCCGACAAGGCGTCTTTTTCGATCAGCTTGCGGTAGACCCATTGGCGCTTGGCGTTGACGAACCGGGTGGCTCGTTCGATCGTTACGGCCGGTGGGGCCTTAAGCACCAGGGAGGCGTCGCGTTCTACGACTATCTCGATCGTCGTTCGTTCGCGGGGTGGGGCCACCTTGAAGAGGAGGTCGCCGACAACCAACTCGGGGAGATCGTGGAGTGCAGCGACCGCTGTGATTGTCATGTCAGCCGGTGCTGGTTGGCTTTGGCTAGGGCGACGAGTTCGGCTGACGACTCGTCCAGGCTCTCGAAGTCGAAGAGGTCGCTGTCATCGAGTGTCCGCTTGATGGCCTTTCGGAGTTCGTCTTGCTTGTGGGCGTTGTCCCAGAAACCCACGACGCGGATGATCTGACGAATCCGATCGACCAGGTGTCGGGTCAGGTTGATCAAGCGTGTGCCGGCATCAGACTCGGATGTCGCGAGCTTCTCGGCCATCTGGTTGTGGAACGGGAGCTCGGTCGCCGGGTCGAGGCCTGTGTCGTCTTCGTCAGTGCGGCCGGCGTTGATCTCGTCGATCAGTTCTCCGAACTCGAATGCGATCTGGTCCCAACGCTCTTCGAGGCGATCGAGTATCTCGTCGATCCTCTCCGACAACCTCGCGTAGTAGACGGGGTCTTCGTCAACGTGCGTGCGTATGTAGTGACGCGCCGCGTGTTCCATTTCTGAAGCCTGGGCCCGGTCTGAGCCCATCGCTTTGACATGAGCATGGAAGGCAGGATCGGTGATCCTCAGCGGTTGGATCTTCTGGCTGAGGTCGAGGACGGTGACGTGATCGTCGATCAACCGGCGGACCTTCTCCTTGTACTTGTAGGGATCGAAGTCACCGTCAGGTGTGTCGCGGTATCGGCGCCGGGTCCGGATCTGGATCTCGCCGAACAGGTTCACATCGTCTACGAACGGAAGCGCTTCCGGTCTCGGCAGGACGGTGTCGAAGGTGATGAGGAAGGTCCGTAGCGCTACGTCGAACTCGGCTCGAAGGCGCTCGTCGGCCAGTAGCTGGACACAGGCTTCGATCGCCTCGACGGTCGGGACGGGATCGATACCGCGTTGAACGAAGAGTTGCCGTATGCGCTGGCGCTGCGGTTCGAGCTTCTCGATCTCGGTGGTAAGCGGCCGGAGGGCTCCGTCCACATCGGGATCGAGGATCTTGCCGTCCGCATTCGCGTAGGCGGTCAGAGCTCGGGTGAGCTGTGCGGAGACTCCGTAGTAGTCGACAACCAAGCCATGGTCCTTCTTGGGTGCGGTCCGGTTGACCCGGGCGATGGCCTGGAGGAGTTCCGCCTCCTGGATCAACCGGTCTAGGTACAGGGCCTGTGCCTGTGGCGCGTCGAAGCCGGTGAGGAGCATCGACTTCACGATCAGTAGCGCCACCGGACTCTGCTTCTCGTCGGCGAGACCGAGAGGAAGCTTGAAGCTGTCGATCTGTCGCTGCTGACCCGGCTTGTTGGTCCACGGCGCATAGTGCGGCGGGTCGTTGTGGTCGCCCGAGATGACCGGTACGAAGTCGAGCGCACGGATCAGATCGCGTTTGCCGGCCGCGTTGCGCAGAAACGACTCTTCGGGATCCGTAGTAGGCCCAGATCCGTTCGTCGGGTGTAACTGTCTCTGTTCGATCTCTCGGATGAGCTCATCGCGCGCCTTGTTGAAAGCTGCGCGGTATCGCACACAGGCCTTCCGGCTGGTGGCTACGACCATGCCCTTGAGACGATCGGGCATCACGGTGCTGACGTAATGACGCAGGATGTCCCTGGCCTTCGCTTCGATCAACTCAGGGGCTTCCAGCACCTGCCCGACCGTGGCGTACTTCCTTTGCAGGGTCTCTCGCTGGCTCTCGGTGAGATCAGCGAACCACCGGAAGAAAACTTCATCCATCCTCGAAGCGCCCTTGACGGCCGCGTCTGTGGTGCGACCCTCGTAGAGAATCGGTACCGTCGATCCGTCTGCCTCGGAGTCGGCAAGGGTGTAGCGGTCGAGGTAGCCGCCGAAGATTTCCCGGGTCTTCTTCCGCTTACCCATGATGATCGGTGTGCCGGTGAACCCGATCCGGGCCGCATTGGGTAGAGCATTCATGAGATTGGCATGCAGCACTGATGCGTGAGAGCGGTGCGCCTCATCGACCATGACCAGGATCGATTCCGACTCGTTGAGGATCGGGAAGATCTCCCCCTCCTCGACTCCTTCGCCACCTGGGCCCTTCTTGTCGCCCAACTTCTGGATCATCACCATGACCACAGCAGGCCCCGGTTGCCGCAACAGGGTTCGGGCCTGGGGACCGTTTCGAGCCACCTTGATGGTCTCCCCGACGAGCGCTGCCGTATCACGGAGTTGGCGTTCAAGATCGGTCCGGTCGGTGACCAAGACAACCTTGAACCTGCGAAGTTCGGGATGGCTACGCATCGTTCTGATTAGGAAGGCCATCGTCAGGCTCTTGCCCGAACCCTGGGTGTGCCAGATGATCCCACCTCGGCGGTCGATCTCTCCGTTGCTTGCCTTGGTCTCCCCGGTCAGCAACCGCTGGATCGCCTTGTGAACGCCCCGGTACTGCTGGTACCGGCCAACGATCTTGGCAGTGCGTCCAGCACCAACCTCCATGAACAGAGTGAAGTGCCGGACGATGTCGAGCAATCGCTCCGGAGCCAGCATCCCCGCCGTGAGGAGTTCTTGCTGCGTAACCGCGCCTGCGGCCTTGCCCAACGACTGGGCCACCTCCTCGCGGGTGGAGGGGAACGGGTCCTTCCAGGCCATGTAGTGCTCGGGCAGGGCTGTGAACGTCGCTGCCTCTGCCCGCTCTCCGGTGGTGGCGACCGTGAACTGATTGGTCCAGAACAACTGCTCCGCGCCTTCTGGAGTTGCTGTGCCCCGCTGGTTGGCGTAGCGGCGGAGTTGATCGATCGCGTCCGCGATACCGCTCTCGGAGCCGGGAGGCTTAGCCTCGATGACCACCAGCGGGATCCCGTTGACGAACAGTGTCACGTCGGGACGGATGTTCGGAGCCTTCCCAGGCGTCGCAACAGGGAACTGCGACACAGCCAGGTAGTCGTTCGCTGACCAGTCTTCCCAGTCGATGTAGTTGATCGTTCGGTCCCGACCCCCGTCCCATCCCTCAACCCCAGAGACCGTTACCCCTCGGAGTAACAGCCTGGTAGCCAGCCGGTTGGCTTCGAGCAACTTGACCCCCGCCCGCATTGATCCCAGGTCCGCAGCTGCCGCCTTGATCCGCGCCTCGTTGAGCCACGGCTCCCCGTTCGGGCCAGGGTTGATTCTCACCAGCGCCGAACGGACCCGCTGCTCTAGGAGCGCATCACGATCCGACGACCGGCTGACCTTGTCTGACGGTTGTCGTTCCGACCAGACCAGGGTTTCCCATCCATGCGAAGCAAGGTTGTCCAGTAAGGGATGCTCGACCAACTCCCACTCGGGTCCGAGGCTCACGCTGGCACCGCCCTAACCTCGCCCGAGAGCAGATCGGCCGCTAGGCCTACTCGAAATTTGCGCAGCTTCTCTAATCTCCTCGCCTCTGCGTCCCTCGCTGCCCGCGCAGATTCGTACCACTGGGCAACCTCGTTCTGGGTTCTGGTGTCAGGACAACTGACACGGACGTTGGCGACTCGATGCAGAGCGAGCTTGGGTACGCCCCCGCCAGTCCCGATCTCAGCTCTCACTTGTGCTCGAACGGCGGAGGAGTTCATTTGGAGAGCCAAGTAGCTAGGTACCAGGGACTTCGAAGGCACGATCCGAGCGGCGTTTTCCGTCAAGATGGTTCTCATGCCGGGAGGGGGCTGGTTGACACCCACGTACCCAATAGAGCCTGCGATTGAGATGAAGAGTTCGCCCGATCGAATCTCGTACCGACCGAGCGCCTGGAATGTCGCCTCGCTTAGGGCAGCCAAGCTGTCGTAGTCCACGTTGCGCCTGTAGAAGTCAACGACCCTTAGGTAACGGTACGGCGTTTGCGTATGAGAGTAGGCGTGTCCAGCAGGCAACCGCTTACCGCCGAGCACACGACATTCATCGCCCAAGCGAACAAGGTCCTCTGTGCCGACTCTCGAAATGCAGGCCTCGGCGAGCGCGCCCGCGATCGTATCAAGCTTGGCAATGACGCGTTCGGTGGTTTGGATGGCTTCGTCGACCGTGTCCAGAATCTCTCCGATCCGCCGCTGCTCCTCCAGCGGCGGCACGTGAACTCGGTAACGTCCAAAGAAGTCGCTGCCAAGGTTGTGGATGGCCGTTCCACCCGAAAATCTCTCGGCAATCCGCTTAGTTTCTGCCAGTTGGAGAAGGTGTGCCAGCCAGACCGGGTTGTGACCGTCTGCCGCACGAACTCGTCGTACAAAGTTGGACGCGAGCGACGGATAGTCTGCATCCAAACCTACGACTCTGCTTGCGAATCCAACCTCTCCAGATGAAACAAGAACCGTGTCATCGATGTGCAATTGAGCTCTAGCCACCTCTTTCGGACTGAACCATCGGAGCGGGAGCTTCTCCGTCGTGATGGTCTGTGACCTGGCGGCATCACCATTCCGGACCACCCTTGCTGCAACAGTGGACGCGCCAGAGCGCTCGCTGGCGCCCCAATACCCAGCCTGCGGTTTTTCGATGATTTCACCCAATGCCTGCAACCTATCCATATCCCAACTCCTTGAGGTGCTGGTGGAGGCGGGCAGTGGCTGTGTCTCGTTCGGCCTCGAGTTGGCGGAGGGTGGTGCCGTACCTATTGGCGAGGTTGTCATACCAGGCGAGAGCGTCACGTTCGATGGTGGCGGAGTGGTCTGTTACAAGCTTCTCGATCCGGTTCCGTAGCACTCCAATAGCCTTGGCTGGAGCGTCGGCGGGTGGCATGGCGTCGAGGGTCTGGCGAGATATGGCGAGCAGTGACCCGTCAATGGCTCTGAGGCTCTTCTTGGCCTTGGCCCGCGCCGACTTCAGCCTCTGGATCGCTGCCGCGATCAACGCACGCTCGTCTGAAGCTTCGGCGGCCTTGATAAGAGCGTCCAATCGGGCGTGTTCGTCTGCGACCTCGGTTCGTTCGGCTAGCTGAGGTCCTGTGAGAAGCTGGATGACGGACTGGTCGGCCAGGTTGGGTACGTTCTTGTCGCCTTCGCTGGCTTCGGCAGTGGTGAGCCACGCTGTTGACGATCGTCGAGATTCCCCGGTCTCGATCAGTGAATTTCCCCACCCTG